>NZ_JBVAPG010000038.1:0-58519 GCF_055413685.1 Bradyrhizobium sp. LeoA1Lang
CTGGGCGGATGGGACGGCTACTATGGCAAGCCCGGGCCGAAAACGATGCGCCTGGGGCTCGAAGCCTTCCAGCGCATCAAATTTGGTACCAGTCTGGCGCTCCGCGATGTGTGAATCGGACAGCCGCAAGAGCGGGGCGAGGTGACTTTTAGTGTCCCTCGAAGGCCATCAGCGTCCGCACGGGGACGTCCATTGCGCGCAGCTTGGCGGCGCCGCCGAGTTCGGGCAGATCGACGATGAAGCAGGCGGCGACGACGTTGGCACCGATCTGTCGCAAGAGCTTGACCGCGCCCTCCGCGGTGCCGCCGGTGGCGATCAGATCATCGACCAGGATCACGCGCTCGCCGGGATGCACGGCATCGGCATGCATCTCCATCTCGTCGAGGCCGTATTCCAGCGAATAGGCGATCCGCACCGTGGTATGCGGCAGCTTGCCCTTCTTGCGGATCGGCACGAAACCGGCGGAGACCTGGTGCGCGACCGCGCCGCCGAGGATGAAGCCGCGCGCCTCGATGCCGGCGACCTTGTCGATCTTCGAACCGGCCCAGGGATGCACCAATTCATCCACCGCGCGGCGGAAGGCGCGGGCATCCGCGAGCAGCGTGGTGATATCGCGGAACAGGATGCCGGGCTTCGGATAGTCCGGAATGGTACGAATGGCGGCCTTCAGGTCGAGGTCAAACGTCATTGCTGTCTCGCTTTCGTCCTTACGCCCTGGTGTCCAGCCGGAATGCGTTTTCCACGATACGCAGGCCGACTTCGCCGCCGAGCGACATCAGCGATTCCGGGTGGAACTGCACGCCGCCGACCGGCAAGGTCTTGTGCTCGATCGCCATCGCGATGCCGTCCTCCGTGGTCGCCGTCACCGACAATACATCAGGCACGCTCTGGCGCTCGACATAAAGCGAATGGTAGCGGCCGATCACGATCTCATTCGGCAAATTTTGCATTAACCGGCCGCCGCGCACCTGGATGCGCGAGGGACGGCCATGGGCGGGCTGGCCGAGCTGGCCGAGCTGGCCGCCGAAATATTCGCCGATCGCCTGCACGCCCAGGCACACGCCGAAGATCGGCAGCTTCTTCTCGATCGCGGTGCCGATGGTCTTCGAGATCCCGAAATCCTTCGGCCGCCCTGGACCGGGTGAGAGCACCAGGAGATCCCAGCTTTTCTGCTTCAGCATCTCCTGGGCGTGGATGTGCCGGACCACGGTGACGGCGGCGCCGACCTGGCGGAAATAATCCGCCAGCATATGCACGAAGCTGTCGTCGTGGTCGATCAGGAGCACCTTCTTGCCGGAGCCGGTGGCATCGGGGGCAATGGTGGAGAGCCGCTTCGGCGGGTCGCCGCGCAACGCCTGGAACAGGGCTGCGGCCTTCACCTGGCACTCGCGGTCCTCGGCCGCCGGATCCGAGTCGAAGAGACAGGTGGCGCCGACGCGAACCTCGGCGAGCCCATCCTTCATGCGGATGGTGCGGATCGTGAGCCCGGTATTGATGCTGCCGTCGAAATTCACGCAGCCGATGGCGCCGGCATACCAGCGCCGCGGCGAGCGCTCGTGGTCTTCCACGAACTGCATCGCCCACAATTTCGGCGCGCCCGTCACGGTCACCGCCCAGGCATGGGTGAGGAAGGCATCGAGCGCGTCGAAGCCCGGACGCAGCATGCCCTCGACGTGATCGACCGTATGGAACAGTTTTGAGTAGGTCTCGATCTGGCGCCGCGCCAACACCTTGATGGTGCCGGGCACGCAGATGCGCGCCTTGTCGTTGCGGTCGACATCGGTGCACATGTTGAGCTCGAACTCGTCCTTCTCCGAGTTCAGGAGCTGACGGATCTGCTCGGCATCGCCGATCGCATCGCTGCCGCGCGCGATCGTGCCCGAGATCGGACAGGTCTCCACGCGCCGGCCATCGGAGCGGACGAACATTTCCGGCGAAGCCGACACCAGGAATTCGCCTTCGCCCAGATTCATCAGCGCGCCATAGGGCGACGGGTTGATCCGGCACAGCCGCTGAAACACTTCCGCCGGGGAACGCTCGCAGGGCTCGGCGAAGAGCTGGCCGGGCACCGCCTCGAACAGATCGCCGCGGGCGAACGCCGCACGCGCGACTTCCACGGTCGCCTGGTATTCGCCGGGCGCGTGATCGGCGAAACCCTGCCGACCCGCCTTGAGATAGCGGCTCTCGGCGGTCTCGCGCGGCAGGCCTTCGGTCGACTTGCCGTTCCAGGCGAAATCGTAAGTCAGCACCACGCCGCGGCCGGTGGCGCGGTCATAGGCGAGCAGCCGGTCGGGCACATAAAGCACGATGTCGCGCTGGTCGGCCTCGCGCGGCCGCTTCTGCACGAGGTCCTCGATCTGGAACACGAGGTCGTAGGCGAAGGCGCCGAACAGGCCGAGCAGCGGATCGGCACTGGACGAGAAGGCCGCCACGAGATCGCGCACCAGTGACATCACGCTGGCGCGTCGGGTGCGCTGGTCTTCCTCGACCGGGGCTTCGCCGCGGATGATATGGCCTGCGAGGCGCGCCTCACTCTTCTCGGTGATGACGACGCAGGGCTCGCGCAGGACATCGCCGAGGAAGGCGATCAGCACCTCGCCACGCTTGTTCAGCGCTGATAGCGAGAAGTTCGTGCCTGATGTCTCCAGCGCCAGCGGCGGATCGGAGAAGCCGAGATCGAAGCTCTCGTAGCGCCCGGGCACGCTCGTGCCCGAGGACAGCACGACGCCGCGGCGGCGGTCGAGCAGATCGATCAGGTCGTCGAGCCGGCCGGCATTGCCGGTGAACTGTTCGACCACACGGGTGACCGCAAGCCCGCCACTGGTGCGGTACTCGCTTTTCGCCGGCAGGGAGAAGACTGTCCTGTTCATGTGTTCCTCTTACGAGACTTAACGAGGGAGCGCCACACAGGACAACCGAAGGGACCGTCGCACTGCGATGGCGACCTTCGACGATATTTTAAATGAAATCGCACCGGCCACCTATGAGAAGGTGGGCCACCAAAGACAGGATGGGCGGGCAACGGTGCTCATACCGCGCTAATCACCACCCGGCGAGGGCGATGTCAAGGGACGGGCACGGCCGCTGGCCTGCCCAAAAATCCATCTTTGGGGTTTGAAGGCCCGCGAATTCGCGTAAGTTTGATCCCAAGGAGTGGCGGACCAACCGCCCCAATGGACAACGGTGGAGGCGCATATGGGGCTATCAGGTCTCGGATATGCCGGGTTTGGCGTGGCCGAACTCGATGACTGGCGGGAATTCGGCACCACCCTCGTCGGCCTGCAGGCGGTCGAGCGCGGCAATTCCCTGCTCACCTTCCGGATGGACGACCGCAAACAACGCATCGTGATCGATCGCGCCGCTCCGGAAGGATCGCGCTTCTTCGGCTGGGAGGTGGCGGATGCGGCGGCACTGGATGAACTCGCTGCCCGGCTCGAGCAAGCCGGCATCGCGGTGGCCATAGAGCCGCAAGCGCTCGCCGATGCCAGGCATGTGCTCGGGCTGATCTCCTTCCACGATCCCGAAGGCAACCGGCTGGAAGCGTTTTGCGGCGCGGAGATCGATGCCACGCCGTTCAAGCCGGGCCGCGCGATCTCTGGCTTCCGCACCGGCCCGCTCGGGCTCGGGCATGCCGTGCTGACGGTGGAACGCATCGATCCGATGATGGCGTTCTATGTCGACGTGCTCGGCTTCGGGCTTTCGGACTACATCCTGCAGCCGTTTCGCGCCTATTTCTTCCACGTCAATCCGCGCCATCATAGCCTCGCGCTGATCGAGACCGGGAAGAGCGGCATGCATCATCTGATGGTCGAGATGTTCTCGCTCGACGATGTCGGGCAGGCTTACGATGTCGCGCTCAGCCAGCCCGACCGCGTCGGCACCTCGCTCGGCCGCCACACCAATGACTTCATGACCTCGTTCTACGCCAGGACGCCGTCATCCTTCATGATCGAATGCGGCTGGGGCGGCCGCGAGATCGATCCGGCGACGTGGCAGCCATACGAGATGCAGGACGGCCCGAGCCTGTGGGGTCACGAGCGCGTCTGGCTGCCGGCCAAGGACCGCGAACTCGCTCGCGAGATGCGAATGCACGCCGCCGCCCAAGGCCGCCGCGCGCCGGTGCAGGTGATGCAAGGCAATTTCAAGCTGATGTCAGGCACCTGTCCATGGTGGGACGGGGTGACCGGAAAACCCTAAGGCTGCCACGAGCCGTCAGCGCAAATCCCTCATGGCGAGGAGGCGCTTGCGCCGTCTCGAGACGATGCTGCGCATCGCTCGGAGAACCATGAGGCCCCGCCGTCGGCCTCATCCTTCGAGACGCGGCGAAGACGCCGCTCCTCAGGATGAGGGGATGCACCCATCAGCCCAGATGCTTCTTGAAGAACTCCGTCGCCCTGTCCCAGGCGAGCTCGGCGGCCTGGCGGTCGTGCACCGACATGCGCTGCTCGTTGACGAAGGCGTGCTCGGCGTCATAGCGGAAGAGCTCGAGCGACTTGCCGGCGGCCTTCATGGCCTTCTCGAAGGTGTCGACCAGTTGCGGTGTGCACCAATCATCCTTGTTGGCGAAATGCGCCTGCAGCGGGATCTTGACGTCGGCCGGCTTTGCCGCCTGCTCCGGCGGGATGCCGTAGAACACGACACCGGCGGTCAGTTCCGGAATCTTGGTAGCGCCGATGACGGTCACCGCGCCGCCAAGGCAGAAGCCGGTGAGGCCGACCTTGGCGCCGTTCCGCGCCAGATATTGCGCGGCGCCACGTACGGTCTGCGTGGTGGCGTCCATGAAGTCGAGCGAGTTCATCTCGCGACCCGCGGCATCGGTGTCGTGATACGGCACCACCGTACCCTTGTAGAGATCGGGCGCCAGCGCGTCGAAGCCAGCCCGCGCGAAGCGGTCGCACATACCCTTGATCTGGTCCTGCAGGCCCCACCATTCCTGGATCACGACCACGCCCGGCGCATCGCCGCGCGCCGCGTTGGCGAGATAACCGCCTGCGTCCTTGCCGTCCGGACGCTTGAAGGTGATGGTGGTGCCCATGAATTCCTCCGGAATGTTTCTGAGGGGGTTGCGAGTATCTTGACTACTCAGCGCGCGAGACGCAATCGCGCCAGCAAAAAAGCCCCCGCGGGGGCTTTTTCAAATCACGTTGCCGAAAGCGCGATCAGTGCGCGTTGGCCCAGACCTTCTTCTTGGTGAAGTACATCAGGACCGAGAACAGGATCAGGAACACGAACACCTGAAGCCCGAGCCGCTTGCGCGCTTCCATATGCGGTTCCGCGGTCCACATCAGGAAGGTCGTGACGTCGTGGGCGTATTGCGCGACCGTGGTCGGCGAACCATCGCTATAGGCGACCTGACCGTCGCTCAGCGGCTTCGGCATCTTGATGGCGTGGCCCGGGAAGTACTTGTTGTAGTAGGAGCCCTCGGGAATGGTCACGCCGGCCGGCGGGTTCTCCTCGAAGCCTTCCAGGATCGCGGTGACGTAATCCGGGCCCTGCTCCTGGTACTGGGTAAAGAAGTCGATCACGAACCAGGGGAAGCCGCGCTTGTAGGAACGGGCCTTGGTGATCAGCGACAGATCCGGCGGAGCCGCGCCACCATTGGCCGCACGGGCCGCCTGCTCGTTGGGGAACGGCGACGGGAAGTAGTCAGCGGGCCGGCCCGGACGCTCGAACATCTCGCCCTGGTCGTTCGGGCCATCCTTGATCTTGTAGTCGGAGGCGAATGCGGCGGCCTGGGCCGTCGAATAGCCAGGCCCGCCGGGATCCGCGAGGTTGCGGAACGCGACAAAGGACAGGCTGTGGCAGGTCGCGCAGACCTCCTTGTAGACCTGCAACCCGCGCTGCACCGCGCCGCGGTCAAACTTGCCAAAAGGGCCGGAGAACGACCATTTCTGCGCCGGCGGTGCCACCTCGCCCCCCTCGGCCCTGGCGCTTTGCGCGTCGCCGACCAAGAGCCCGCCCGCAACCATGATCGCGATCACGGCCGAGACCATCGGCGCGGCCTTGCGGCCCGTCTTCGCCAGCACGTCGTCGGCGATCGAGTTTGGCACCGGCCGCGGCGTCTCGATCCGGGAGAGCAACGGCAGCACGATCAGGAAGTAGGCGAAGTAGCAGACCGTCAGGATGCGGCCGGCGATCACATAGATGCCCTCCGGCGGCTGCGCCCCGAGATAGCCGAGCAGGACGCAGACCACGACAAACATCCAGAAGAACTGCTTGGCCAGCGGACGGTACTTCGACGACCTGGTCTTGGCGCTGTCGAGCCAAGGCAGGAAGCAGAGGATGATGATCGCCGCGAACATCGCGATCACGCCCGCGAGCTTGTTCGGGATCGAACGCAGGATGGCGTAGAACGGTAGGTAATACCATTCCGGCACGATATGCGCCGGCGTCACGCCGGGGTTGGCCGGGACGTAGTTCTCGGCATCGCCGAGATAGTTCGGCATGTAGAAGATGAACCAGGAATAGAAGATCAGGAAGCAGGAAACGCCGAACAGGTCCTTGATCGTCGCGTAGGGCGTGAAGGCGACCGTGTCCTTCTCGGTCTTGGCCTCAACGCCGGCCGGGTTGTTCTGGCCCGCCACGTGCAGCGCCCAGACGTGCAGCACGACCACGCCGGCGATCACGAAGGGCAACAGATAGTGCAGCGAGAAGAAGCGGTTCAGCGTCGGGTTGCCGACGGCGTAACCGCCCCATAGGAGCGTCACGATGCTCTCGCCGAAATAGGGCACGGCGGAGAACAGGTTGGTGATGACGGTGGCGCCCCAGAAGCTCATCTGCCCCCACGGCAGCACGTAGCCCATGAAGCCGGTTGCCATCATCAGCAGATAGATGATGACGCCGAGGATCCACAGCACCTCGCGCGGCTCCTTGTATGACCCGTAGTAAAGGCCGCGGAACATGTGGATGTAGACGGCGAAGAAGAACATCGACGCGCCGCAGGCGTGCATGTTGCGGAGCAGCCAGCCGTAATTGACGTCACGCACGATCAGCTCGACCGAGCGGAAGGCGAGATCGGCATGCGGGGTATAGTGCATCGCCAGGATTACGCCGGTCAGGATCTGCACCGCCAGCATCATCGAGAGGATGGCGCCGAAGGTCCACCAGTAGTTCAGGTTACGCGGCGTCGGATAGGCCACGAAGGAGGAGTGCATGAGGCCGAAGATCGGCAGTCGCCGCTCGATCCACCTCAAGGCGGGATTGGTCGGCTGAAAATCGGATGGTCCGCTCATTGATGCGATCCTGAGAAGAAAGACGACGCGATCGGTCTAGCCTCGGCTGGGCCGAGACTTAGCCGATCTGGATTTTGGTATCGGAAACGAACTGATAGGGCGGCACCGCCAGATTGGCGGGCGCGGGCCCCTGGCGGATACGACCGGAGGTGTCGTATTGCGAGCCATGGCAGGGGCAGAAAAATCCGTCGTAATTGCCCTCATGGGCGATCGGGATACAGCCGAGATGGGTGCAGATGCCGATCACGACCAGCCATTGCTCATGGCCGGACTTGACCCGGGCTTCATCGGTCTGCGGGTCAGGCAGGCTCGAGAGCGGAACGCTGCGCGCCTCCTCGATCTGCTTCTTGGTGCGGTTGCTGATGTAGATAGGCTTGCCGCGCCAGAACACCTTGATGTCCTGCCCCTCGGCAATCGGCGTCAAATCGACCTCGATCGGCGCACCGGCGGCGATGGTCGCCGCATCCGGGTTCATCTGGTCGATGAATGGCCAGACCGTCGCAGCTGCACCCACCGCAGCAGCAGCACCCGTTGCAACAAAAAGGAAATCACGGCGTGTCGGATGGTCCGCCGAAGACGCTGTCGTCACGATTCCAAGCCCTTTCCTTGTCTGCAGCCGGTGGAACCGCCCCGGCGGCGCCCATTGCAACCGGGAGGCCTGCCGGCGCCCGCGGCCCCCGCGGCGGCAGAAAACCACTGTCCCTCCTCCCTACTGGCGGAACAGCAGTCCAGAATCGTTCTATTGGCACCCTTGCCGGACGAGCGCAAGCCCGCTATCGGCTCGCAGGCGTGCAATGCACGAAATGAGCGACGAACGTTGTTTTCTTGAGACATTTCGTCGGTACTTAACCCAGCGCCACGGCCATGCAGATCGCGCTCTTCCAGCCCGATATCCCACAGAACACCGGCACCATCCTGCGGCTGTGCGCCTGCCTGGATGTGGCCGCTCATATCATCGAGCCGGCAGGCTTCCCGACCTCCGACCGGCATTTCCGCCGGGCGGGAATGGACTATCTCGACCACGTCCATTTGATGCGCCATGACTCCTGGACGAAATTCGAGGAATGGCGCCGCGAGGCGGGCTATCGGCTGATACTGTTCACAACCAAGGTCGCCGGTTCCTACCTCGATTTTCGCTATGCCGCTTCCGATATACTGCTCTTCGGGCGCGAATCCGCTGGGGTCACCGATGCGGTGGTGGCGGCCGCCGATGCGCGGCTGGTGATCCCGATCAAGCCGCCCATGCGCTCGCTCAATATCGCGATGTCGGCGGCGCTGGCGATCGGCGAGGCCTTGCGGCAGACCCGCAGCCTGAGCTGAAGGAGATTCCGTGAGCTACGCGGTCAAGGAGATTTTTCTCACCCTGCAGGGCGAAGGCGCGCAGGCCGGCCGTGCCTCGGTGTTCTGCCGCTTTGCCGGCTGCAACCTGTGGAGCGGCCGCGAGCAGGACCGCGCCAGCGCAACCTGCCAATTCTGCGACACCGATTTCGTCGGCACCGACGGCACGCTCGGCGGGCGCTATGCGAGTGCCGCAGCACTTGCCGACATCATCGGCGCACAATGGACGGGCGATAATGTCGGCCGCTATGTCGTGCTGACCGGTGGCGAGCCGCTGCTGCAGGTCGACACCGAACTGATCGACGCGCTGCATGCGCGCGGCTTTGCCATCGGCGTCGAGACCAATGGCACGATCACACCGCCAGACGGGCTGGATTGGGTCTGCGTCAGCCCGAAGGCGGGCGCGGAACTCGTGGTGCGGAAGGGGAACGAGTTGAAGCTGGTCTATCCGCAACAGGACGCCGCGCCGGAACGCTTCGTCGATCTCGATTTCGAGCGCTTCTCGCTGCAGCCGATGGATGGGCCTGATGTAATTCAAAACACCGCGCGCGCGGTCGAGTATTGCTTGCAACACCCTAAATGGCGGCTGAGCGTGCAGACGCACAAGACGCTGGGCATCAGATAGGAGTTGGACTTTCAGGATGTGGGAATTGACGAAATCGTTCCGCTTCGAGGCGGCGCATGCGCTCTCCGGAACGACCCTTGGCGCGAGCAGCCAGGAGATCCATGGCCATTCGTTTCGTGCGGAAGTGACGGTGCGCGGAACGCCGGACCCAGCGACCGGCATGGTGCTTGACCTAGGCCTGCTCGAACGCCGCATCGCCGAGGTGCAGAAGACGCTCGACCACAAGTTCCTCAACAAGATCGAGGCGCTTGGACTGCCTACCCTTGAAAACCTGTCGCGATTCATCTTCGAACGGGTGCAGCATGCGGGCAAGGTCAGCCGCGTCAGCGTGCATCGCGACAGTTGCAACGAGAGCTGCACCTATTTCGGACCGGAAGCCTAAGTCATGGAAAAATCCGCGATCGAACAGCGCAAGGCGCGCGCAAAAACCTGGTTCGAAACGCTGCGCGACGATATCTGCGCGGCCTTTGAGCGGCTGGAGGATGACGCGCCTGCTTGGCTCTATCCAGGCGAAGCCGGGCGCTTCGTGCGCACGCCATGGGACCGCACCGACCATACCGGCAAGCCCGGCGGCGGTGGCGTGATGTCGCTGATGCGCGGGCGCCTGTTCGAAAAGGTCGGCGTGCACTGCTCGACCGTGCATGGCGAGTTCGCCCCCGAATTCCGCGCCCAGATCCCGGGCGCGGCGGACGATCCGCGCTTCTGGGCCTCGGGCATCTCGCTGATCGCGCATCTGCACAATCCGAACGTGCCGGCGGTGCATATGAACACCCGCTTCGTCGTCACCACCAAGGCGTGGTTCGGCGGCGGTGCCGACCTCACGCCGGTCCTGGACCGGCGGCGCACGCAGGACGATCCGGATACGCTCGCCTTCCATGCCGCGATGCAATCAGCCTGCGATGCGCATGCGCGGATCGCGCCGTATGAGAAATACAAGAAATGGTGCGACGACTATTTCTACCTGCCGCATCGCAAGGAGGCGCGCGGCATCGGCGGCATCTTCTACGATTGGCACGACAGCGGCGACTGGGACGCCGACCTCGCCTTCACCCAGGATGTCGGCCGCGCGTTCGTGAAGATCTATCCCGAACTGGTCAGGCGCAATTTTGCGACGGCATGGACCGCTGAGGACCGCGAGGAGCAACTGGTCCGGCGCGGGCGCTATGTCGAGTTCAATCTGCTCTACGACCGCGGCACGATTTTCGGCCTGAAGACCGGCGGCAATGTCGATTCGATCCTGTCGTCGATGCCGCCGCATGCGAAATGGCCGTGAGATCGCCGTCGTGACCAAACTCCCCCGCGCCATGCTGATCGACATGGACGACACCATCCTTTCGGCCTATGGCCGGCCCGAGATCGCCTGGAACACGATCGCGGCCGAATTCGCCGATGAATTGACGCCGATGGATCCGCCGGTGGTTGCCGCCGCGATCCTGGCTTTCGCCCGGAAATTCTGGTCCACAGCGGAGCCGATCTGGCGGTTGAAGCTCGAGGAAGCGCGCCGAGAAACGGTCAGGGGCGGCTTTGCCGCGCTTCGTGCGAGCGGCCACCCGTCCGTTTCAGACGACCTCGCAGTCCGGATCGCCGACCGGTTCACGACGTTTCGCGAGGAAAGCATCTTCCTGTTTCCCGGCGCGCATGACGCCATAGACGGACTGCGCGCGCTCGGCATCAAGCTCGCGCTTGTCACCAACGGCGCCGCTCTGATGCAACGCGCCAAGATCGAGCGCTTCGCATTGACGCACCGCTTCGATCACATCCAGATCGAAGGCGAGCATGGCTTCGGCAAGCCCGAAGAACGCGCCTATCTGCACGCCATGGATGCGCTCGGCGTCAGCGCAGCGGACACCTGGATGGTCGGCGACAATCTGGAATGGGAAGTCGTCGCGCCGCAGCGGCTCGGCATTTACTCGATCTGGATCGACGTGCACGGGGATGGTCTTCCCGCGGGATCGGCGGTCAGGCCGAATCGCATCATACGATCCCTGACCGAACTGCTTCCCGGCGCGAATCGGTAGCGAACCCTGCGCTTCGCCGTAATCCCCATCAAAATCCTGTAGCGGCGATCCCTCGTGATCGGACTGTCATGACAGCTCTGTAACGTGCCCGCGCGTCAATCAAGGCGAAGGGTGGACCATGGAACTAAAACCAGGCGATGTGGTGATGCTGAAATCGGGCGGGCACCCGATTACGGTTGCGGAAGTCAACGAGGATTCCGTCGAGTGCGTATGGATGGGTATCGACGGCGATCTGTTTCGGGAAACGCTTCCCGTTGCCGTCCTCGAAGCCGCCATTCCCGATGACGAGGAAGAGGACGACGACGAGGAAGACGAAGAAGACGACGAAGAAGACGATGAGGACGAAGACGATCGCCGCAAGGGCAAGGTCGCTTAAGTCCCTGCCTGCGATGCGGCCTGGTTCACAAAGCCCGGCGGCGCCTGGCGCTCAGTGACAATGAGCAACCTCGTAGCCCGGGTGGAGCGCAGCGCAACCCGGGACAACTCCGCTCCATGTCGAACAGCACCCCGGGTTACGCTGCGCTTCACCCGGGCTACCGGACAGGCTGGCGAGGAGTTCACAATCGGTGGTCGTGGGCGAAGCGGGCGACCATCTCATCGGCGATCGCCGAGAGCGCCGCCTGGTCGAGCGGAAACTCCGCAGCGAGCCACGCCTGTTCGGCCTGGGCCAGCACATGGCCGAGCGCCGGTCCCTCGGCAATTCCGCGCGCGATGAAATCGGCCGCTTTCAGCGGAAATTTCGGCGCCTGCCAACGCTGCGGCAGGCGCGCCAGTTCGCGCCAATGAGCGATGTCGTGGCCATCGCTCATCCGCGCCCAGGCCAGCATCAGCCGGTCGAGATAGGCCGCCTCGCCGAGACGGTAGAGCCAGCGGCGCGCCGCCGCCTCGTCGATACCAGCGAGTTGCCACGAACGATCCGCCATCGCTTCCAGCGCCTTCGCCTCTGCATTGGTGAGCCGCAGCTTGACCGCAACGCGCTTTGCGTCCTCGGTGATGGCGAGTGCGAGCGCACCGAGCCGGCGCACCGCGCTCGCCTCGAGCCCGAGCTCGCGCTCGGCTGCGATCATGACTGCGAACGGCCCGGTATAGCCGACGCTACCGAGGATCATCTGCAGCAGGCCGCCCTCGGCCATCGCGGTGACCGCGGCTACCGCGCCGTCGGCGACCACGAGCTTGAGCATTTCCATGCGCACGCGCTCCGCCGAAAGCTGCGCCAGGCCGGCACGCCCGGCGATGCAGGCGAGATAGCCGGCGCGATCGGGATCGCCGGCGCCGTAAGCCGCATGCATGCGAAAGAAGCGCAGGATGCGCAAGTAATCCTCGGCGATGCGCTGACTGGGATCGCCGATGAAGCGCACGCGGCGAGCGGCGATATCGTCGAGCCCGCCGACATGATCGTGCACCACGCCTTTGGCATCGACCGAAAGGCCGTTGATGGTGAAGTCGCGCCGCTCGGCATCGCGCGCCCAGTCGCGGCCGAATGCGACCTTGGCCTTGCGGCCATAGGTTTCGGTATCCTCGCGCAGCGTCGTGACCTCGAACGGATGCTTGTCGACGACCAGCGTCACCGTGCCATGCTCGATGCCGGTCGGCACGCTCTTGATTCCTGCCGCCTTGGCGCGGCGCATCACCTCCTCAGGGACCGCCGTGGTCGCGAGATCGATGTCGCCGATCGGCCGGTGCAGCAGCGCGTTACGCACCGCGCCGCCGACCACGCGCGCTTCCTCGCCGTTGGCGTTGAGCAGCGCGAGCACGCGTGCCGTGGATCCCGATCTCAGCCAAGGCGCCTGCTCCAGCGCACGTGCGTGCGTCATTTCTCAACTCCGGGCACGAGCTTGCCATTCTCGATATGAGCGGGGATATAGGTCGAATTCGGCGGCGCGCCGGAGAAATGCGCGAGCAGCACGAAACTGACCACGACCAGCAGCAGCGCTCCCAGCACGAGCTTCGCAATCAAAGGCAACGGCCAGGACGATTTCGCCAAGACGCCGGAGCGCGTTGCAATGAGGAACAAGGCATAGACCGCGAAAGGGATCAGGAAAATTCCGATCTCGGTCAATACCGGACGGATCATGGCAGGTAGATCCGTTCGTACAATACGCGCAGGATCCCGGCTGTGGCGCCCCAGATGTAACGCTCGGCGAAGGGCATCGCATAATAGGAGCGCTCGGTGCCGCGGAATTCCTTGCTGTGTCGCTGATGGTTCGCCGGATTCATCAGGAACGAAAGCGGCACCTCGAACGCGTCGACGACTTCACCCTCGTTGATCTTGAGCTTGAAGCCGGGCTTCACGCGCGCCACCGTCGGCAGGATGCGAAAACCAAATGCCGTGCCATAGAGGTCGAGATAGCCGAGTGGCTCGATGAAGTCGCGCGTCAGCCCGACTTCCTCATCGGCCTCGCGCAGCGCGGCGTCGAGCGGCGACGCATCCGTCGCATCGATCTTGCCGCCGGGGAATGAGATCTGGCCGGCATGGCTGCTCAAATGCTCCGAGCGCTGCGTCAGCAGCACCGTCGGCTCATCGCGGTCGACCACCGGGATCAGCACCGCGGCCGGCCGCACCGGCTGTTCGTGCGCGACGATCTCGAGCATGCGGTCATTGCCGGAGTCGCCGGTCCTCGGAATGATGTTGGGATCGACCAGGCCGGGCGGGACGTCGAAATTCAGCCGCGCATGGCTGCGCGCGAAAAACTCCGCCGAGCTGATCGCCGCCGGCTCCGTCTTCAGCATCGGCTCGTTCAAAGCGCGTCCCTCACCTCTTTCGCATCCGCCATCGCGAAGAATGCGCCGCCGGACTCGATTCCGAACATCGGATGACCATCGACCATCCGCTCTTCCCCCATGTCAACCAGATCGTAGTAGAGCGGACGGGTGACCTTGGCCCAGAGATCGGCGCGGACGTGCAGATAGGGCGTGAGCCCGCCGTCATTGCCCGGCTCGAAGCGGAGGGCGTGCGCGGCGTCGCAATCGACCCAGTCGTCGACATTGGTGCGGAACCTGAGCAGCCGTCCGCGTCCGTCCTCATCCTTTTGCATCTCGACCGCAAGGAATGGCGCGTCGTCGACGCGGATGCCGACCTTCTCCACCGGCGTCACCAGGAAATGCTTGCCGTCTTCGCGTTTCAGGATGGTGGAGAACAGCCGCACCAGCGCCGGCCGGCCGATCGGTGTACCCATATAGTACCATGTGCCGTCGCTGCCGATTCGTATATCGAGATCGCCGCAGAACGGCGGATTCCATAAATGCACGGGTGGAAGGCCCTTGCCGCCGGCAGGATTTGTTTTCGCGGCATTGGTGGCCGCGGCGGTCAATCCTTCGAGGCCCTGACGACTTGTTTGCCCTTCGTTCGCCATGGTTTGCCTTAAGGTTGAGAGCTTCAATCTGGCACGATTGGTGCACGTCGCTTACGTACATCCTTCAGATGTGCGCGGGGATGGTGTTCTCGCCACATCGTGATGGCGTTCATACCCTGAAAACCCGTTAAGGTGGGGATAGTTTAATTCAACGAATACATGGCCTTCGCGTATGCTTAGCATGGGGCCAATGGCGTGACGACGCGAGGTTGCGCCGTCGATAAGGAGCACGGAATGGCTGGTGCAGACAGTGTCGAAAAACTGGAAGACGTGATCGTCCGCTCGGCCGAGCAGGTTGCCGGCCAGATCCGTACGGCGAAAGAGGCGATTTCCACGGTTATTTTCGGCCAGGACCGGGTGATCGAGAATACACTGGTGACGATCCTCTCCGGCGGACATGCGCTGCTGATCGGGGTTCCCGGCCTTGCCAAGACCAAGCTCGTGGAGACGCTCGGCATCACGCTCGGCCTCGACACCAAGCGCATCCAGTTCACCCCGGACCTGATGCCGTCGGACATCCTCGGCGCCGAGGTGCTGGATGAGAGCAGCACCGGCAAGCGCTCGTTCCGCTTTATCGCAGGTCCGGTATTCGCGCAGCTTCTGATGGCGGACGAGATCAACCGCGCCAGCCCGCGCACCCAATCGGCACTGCTGCAAGCCATGCAGGAGCAGCACATCACGGTTGCGGGTGCACGTCATGACCTTCCCAAGCCATTCCATGTGCTGGCGACGCAGAATCCGCTGGAACAGGAAGGCACCTATCCGCTGCCGGAAGCGCAGCTCGACCGCTTCCTGATGGAGATCGACGTCGACTATCCCGACCGTGAGGCCGAACGTCGCATCCTGTTCGAGACCACCGGCGCGGAAGAGACGCTGGCGAAGGCTGCGATGAACGCGGAACTGCTGCTCAGCGCACAGCGGCTGGTGCGAAGGCTGCCGGTCGGCGACTCCGTCGTCGACGCCATCCTGTCGCTGGTGCGCGCCGCGCGGCCCAATCCGGAAGGCGAGAAGCTGATCGCCTGGGGACCGGGCCCGCGCGCCAGCCAGGCCTTGATGCTTGCGGTCCGCGCCCGCGCCCTACTCGACGGGCGGCTCGCGCCCTCGATCGACGACGTGCTCGATCTCGCCGAACCCGTGCTCAAGCACCGCATGGCGCTCACTTTCACTGCGCGAGCCGAAGGCCGCACCATTCCTGACGTGATCAAGCAATTGAAGACGCGGATCGCTTGATGGCCGCAGAGAACAAGCACCTGAACGAGGAGATCGTTGCGGTCCGACGTGCCGATGGCGAAAGCCGATCGCTCGCCGCGTCGCTGCCGCGCCTGGTGCTCGAGGCCCGCCGCATCGCCAACAACGTCATCCATGGCTTGCACGGCCGCCGCCGCGCCGGCGCCGGCGAAAGCTTCTGGCAATATCGCCGCTTCGTCTCCGGCGAGCCGTCGCAGAACGTCGACTGGCGGCGCTCGGCGCGTGACGACCATCTCTACGTCCGCGAGCAGGAATGGGAGGCGGCGCACACCGTCTGGATCTGGCCCGACCGCTCGCCGTCGATGGCGTTCGCGTCCAAGCAGGCGCGCGATTCAAAGCTCGAGCGCGGCCTGATCGTCGCCTTTGCGCTGGCCGAATTGCTGGTCGCCGGCGGCGAACGCGTCGGCATTCCCGGCTTGATGAACCCGACCGCGAGCCGCACCGTCATCGACAAGATGGCGCAGGCGATACTGCATGACGATGCGACCCGCGCCAGCCTGCCGCCGTCCTTCGTGCCGTCGGCGCTTTCCGAGATCGTGGTGCTGTCGGACTTCTGGTCGCCAATTTCGGAAATCCGAACCACGCTCGCCGGGCTGTCGGCCTCCGGCGCGCACGGCACGGTGATCCAGGTCGTCGATCCCGCCGAGGAAACCTTCCCCTATTCCGGCCGCGTTGAATTCGTCGAACCGGAAGCGGGCACTGCGATCACCGCGGGCCGCGCCGAGAGCTGGGCCAGCGACTATGTCGCGCGCGTCGCGCTGCATCGTGACGAGATCCGCGCCGAGACCAACCGGCTCGACTGGTTGTTCTCGACCCACACCACGAGCCGCTCCGCAGCGGAGCTGCTATTGTTCCTGCACAACGGCATGACGGTCAGCAAGGCCAGCGTACGGTCCACCGTCAAAGTGGGGCTCGGCGCATGATCGCAGGTCTGCCGCTGTCCTTTGCCGAACCGATGCTGCTGTTGGGCCTTCTGAGCCTGCCCGCACTGTGGTGGCTGCTCCGCGTGATGCCGCCACGGCCGAGGCGCATCGAATTTCCGCCGACCAGATTGCTGTTCGATATCCAGCCCAGGGAAGAGACGCCATCGCGCACGCCATGGTGGCTGACGCTGCTGCGCCTTCTCGCCGCCGCGCTCGTCATCTTCGCCGCGGCCGGGCCGATCTGGAATCCGCAGACCGGCCTTGCGTCCTCCAAGGCGCCGCTCGTGATCCTGCTCGACGACGGCTGGAGCTCGGCCTCGAGCTGGGACGCGCGGATCAGGGCCGCCGACGAACTGATCGCCAATGCGGAGAACGACCGCCGCGGCGTGGCACTGGTGCCGCTATCGGAGTCCGCGCGTGACATCACGCTGATGCCGGCCGGTACCGCGCGCGTCGCGCTGCGGCAGTTCGCGCCAAAACCCTATTCGATCGACCGCGTCGACACGCTGCCCGCCATCGATCGGTTCCTGAAAGCCACCGGCGATGCCGAGATCGCCTGGCTGTCCGACGGCGTCGACACCGGGCGCGGCGCGGAATTCACCGAAGGCCTCGGCAAGCTGGTCGAGAACCGCACGCTGACGATCTACGAGGGCGGCGCGCCGTCCGCGCAGGCCCTCGTCGCCGCCGAGAATGCCGCGGCCAAGATGACGGTAAAAGTCCTGCGCACCGAGACCGGCATCACCTCCGGCACGGTGCGGGCGCTGGATGCCAAGGGCTCGCCGATCGGCGAGGCGCGCTACAGCTTCGCTCCGCAGGATCGCGAGACCGAGGCATCGTTCGATCTCCCGGTCGAACTGCGCAACGATATCGCGCGGCTGGAGATCGCCGGCGAGCGCTCCGCCGGCGCGGTGCAGCTCCTCGACAAGAGGTGGCGGCGCCGTGCGGTCGGCGTCGTCTCCGGCGCGACCAACGACACCGCGCAGCCGCTGCTCGCCTCGACCTTCTACCTTTCCCGTGCGCTGTCGCCATTCGCCGATGTGCGTCTCGGCGACCGCGGCGCGCCACAGCAGGCGATCGCGCAATTTCTCGACCAGCGGCTGCCGATGATCGTGATGGCTGATGTTGGCACGCTGTCGCCGGAAATCCGCGAGCGGCTCAACGCCTGGATCGACCAGGGCGGCGTGCTGGTGCGTTTCGCCGGCCCGCGGCTGGCGCAAGCCGATGACGATCTGGTGCCGGTGAAGCTGCGCCGCGGCGGGCGCGTCCTCGGCGGCAGCCTGACCTGGGAGAAGCCGCAGCATCTGGCCTCGTTCACCGCCGACGGCCCGTTCGCCGGTCTGGCGGTGCCAAAGGATATCACCGTGAGCCGGCAGGTGCTGGCCGAGCCGGATGCCGTACTCGCCACCAAGAGCTGGGCGTCGCTGGAAGACGGCACGCCGCTCGTCACCGGCGAGCATCGCGGCAAGGGCGTGGTCAGCCTGTTCCATGTCGGCGCGGATTCGCGCTGGTCGGACCTGCCGATGTCCGGCACTTTCGTCGAGATGCTGCGCCGGCTGGTCGACATGTCCGGCTACACGTCGAAGCCTGGTGCTGGAGTCGCCGGCGAAGCCAAGGCCGAGACCGTTGCGCCACTCCGCACGCTGGATGGCTTTGGCGCGTTCGGCCCGCCGCCGTCGACCGCCAAGCCGATGCCTGCCGATTACCGCGACCGCGCGACGCTGGATCACCCGCCCGGCCTCTACGGCCCGGCCGACGCCCCGATCGCCGTCAACACGCTGGCGACCACCGACCGCATCGCCCCGCTCGATACGTCTGCCCTGCGTGCACGGCGGGCCAGCTACACCAATGCCGAGCCACGTGATCTCCGCGGCATCCTGCTGTCATCGGCGCTCGGTCTGTTCCTGCTCGATGCGATCGTGGTCGCCATGCTCGGCGCCGGCCTTGCCGCGCTGTGGCGGCGGCGCGCGGCACCTGCGGCGCTGGCGCTCGCCTTCCTGCTGGCATCGATGGCGCCGTCCACCACGCGCGCCGAGAACAGCGACGACTTCGCCATGAAGGCGGTTTCGCAGACACGGCTCGCTTATGTCGTCACGGGCAATGCTGACGTCGACTCCATCGTGAAAGCCGGCATGTCCGGGCTGACACTGTTCCTGGCGCAACGTACCGCGCTGGAGGCCGGCGATCCCGTCGGCGTCGATCCCGCGCGCGACGAACTCGCCTTCTTCCCGCTGATCTACTGGCCGATCGTCCCCGGCGCGCCAAAGCCACCGCAGGACGCGATCAACAAGATCGACGCCTATATGAAGCAGGGCGGCACCGTGCTGTTCGACACCCGCGACGCCGTCGAGGCGCCGCCCGGCGATAACAGCGGCTCGCAGACGCCGGGCATGCAGGCGCTACGCGAAATCCTGTCCTCGCTCGACGTGCCCGAACTCGAGCCCGTGCCGCGCGAGCACGTGCTGACCAAGACGTTCTACCTGTTGCGCGACTTCCCCGGCCGCTTCACTTCGGGCCAGACTTGGGTCGAGACGCTGCCGCGCGAGGACGATGACGAAGCCGCGCAGCGGCCCGCGCGCGGCGGCGACGGCGTCTCGCCGATCATCATCACCTCCAACGATCTTGCCGGCGCCTGGGCGATCCGGCCCGACGGCCAGGCGATGCTGCCGCTCACCCCCGGCGAGCCGCGCCAGCGCGAATTCGCCTTCCGCGCCGGTGTCAACATCGTGATGTACACGCTGACCGGCAACTACAAGGCCGACCAGGTGCACGCGCCGGCCCTGATCGAGCGGCTGGGACAGTGATGCGCATGATAAGCCGGAACACTCACCACGCACACGCCGTCATGCCCGGGCTTGTCCCGGCCATCCACGCCTTGCCACGCTGCAGGAAGAACGTGGATGCCCGGGAGCGCAGACAAGTGTACGCAGTCTGCGCAAGGCAGCCTGCTATGCCCGGGCATGACGATGCGGATCGGTTCTCGCTATGAACTACGGCATCGCATTTACACCCCTCGTTCCCTCGCTCGTGCTGTGGATCGGGCTTGCGGCGATCGTCGTCATAGCGGCGCTGCTCCTGCTGTCACGCACGCGCGGCGCATGGATACGCGTCGCGGCGCTGGCGCTGGTTCTGCTCGCGCTTGCCAACCCCTCCTTCACCCGCGAGGACCGTGAGCCCCTGTCCTCGGTCGCCGCCGTCGTGATCGACAAGAGCCCGAGCCAGAATTTCGGCACGCGCAACCAGGAGACCGCGAAGGCCCAGGAGGCGCTGGTCGACAGCCTGAAGAAGATCAAGGGCCTGGAAGTGCGCGTCGTCGACGCCGGCCAGGCCGATGGCGAGACCGACGGCACCAAGCTGTTCGGCGCATTGTCCTCCGCCTTGTCGGACGTTCCGGTCGACCGTGTCGCCGGCGCCTTCCTGATCACCGATGGCCGTGTGCATGACATCCCGGCCAGCGCCGCCGCCCTCGGCTTCCAGGCGCCGGTGCACGCGCTGATTACGGGACGCAAGGATGAGCGCGACCGTCGCATTGCAATTTCGGCCGCGCCGCGCTTTGGCATCGTCGGCCAGACCCAGACCATCACCTACCGGCTCGACGACCAGGGCGTGACCGGCCAGAGCGCCAGGATCACCGTGCGTCGCGACGGCGAGGTGATCAACGAGCGCACGCTGCAAAGCGGCCAGACCGCCAATGTCGACATCGATATCAAGCATGCCGGACCCAATATCGTCGAGATCGAGGCATCTCCGCTCGACAATGAACTGACGCTGGTCAACAACCGCGCGGTGGTCGCGATTGACGGCGTGCGCGACAAGCTGCGCGTGCTGCTCGTCTCGGGCGAGCCGCATTCCGGCGAGCGCACCTGGCGCAACCTGCTCAAGTCCGACGCCAGCGTCGACCTCGTGCATTTCACCATCCTGCGTCCGCCGGAGAAGCAGGACGGCACGCCGATCAATGAATTGTCGCTGATCGCGTTTCCGACCCGCGAACTGTTCCAGCAGAAGATCAACGAATTCCAGCTCATCATCTTCGACCGCTACGCCCGCCAGGGCGTGCTGCCGATCGCCTATTTCGACAATATCGCGCGCTACGTCCGTGCCGGTGGCGCGGTGCTGGTCTCCGCCGGCCCCGACTATGCGTCCACGACCAGCATCTGGCGTACGCCGCTCGACTCGGTGCTCCCGGCCGAACCCGTCGGCGTCACCGAGAAACCGTTCTATGCGCATCTTTCCGACGCCGGAAAGCGCCATCCGGTGACGCGCGGGCTGGAAGGTTCCAGCAGCGAGCCACCGCATTGGAGCCGCTTCTTCCGCACCGTCGACACCCGCAACGCGATCGGCCAGCCCGTGATGACCGGCGCCGATGGCAAGCCGTTGCTGCTGCTGTCGCGCTTCGGCGAGGGTCGTGTGGCGCTGCTGCTCTCCGACCACATCTGGCTGTGGGCGCGCGGCTATGAGGGCGGCGGTCCGCATCTCGACCTGCTGCGGCGGATGTCGCACTGGCTGATGAAGCAGCCTGATCTGGACGAGGAGGCGCTGCGGCTGCAGATCCAGGGCCACGATCTCTCCGTGGTGCGCCAGACCATGGGCGACAGCGTTCCGCCGGTCACCGTGACCTCGCCGAGCGGCGCCACGCGTGAGATGACGCTGACCCAGGGCGAGCCCGGCGAATGGAAGGCGACGCTGCCCGCCAACGAGCTCGGCCTGTGGCAGGCGACCGACGGCACGCTGAAGGCATTGGTCAATGTCGGCCCGACCAACCCAAAGGAATTCTCGGAAGTGACGTCCACGACCGAGATGCTGAAGCCGCTGGCGCAGGCGACCGGCGGCGACGCCCGCCGCGTGGTCGACGGCACCAGCCTCGACATGCCCCGCATCGTGCCGGTGCGTGCGTCGAGCGTGTTCCGCGGCGAGGGCTGGATGGGCGTCAGGATGCGCGACGCCAGCGTCGTCAAGGGCGTCGGCGTGCTGCCGATGTTCGCAGGCCTGATCGGCCTGTTGCTGCTGCTCGGTGCCTTCGCCGCGACGTGGCTGCGCGAGGGACGATGAGATCGCCCGATCCGTAGTCCCGTAGCCGGGTGAAGCGGAAGCGGCGTCTCGAGGGATGGACCGCGCTCGAGATATGGGCCTCATGGTTCGAGACGCGCGAAGACGCGCTCCTCACCATGAGGGTCTGTCAGCCGCCGTTGCAACAATCACACAGCCTCAACCGATCGCGCGGCGCTCGCCTGAGCCGCGGTTGACACCGCCATCTCCTTCCGATGTTATAATATAACATCGGGACGGTTGGGGTAACCGTCCCCCGGGGGTGGGCGTAAACTCGTGAAGTGGATTCGAAGACACGTCAAACTTGGCGCGCGGCTGGCGCTATTCGCGCTCGCCGTTCAGTTTGTGCTGTCGTTCGGCCATTTCCATCCGGCGCAGGCCGCTCCCGCTCTCCAGACCGCGACATCGCAGACCGACTTCCTTCGCGCCGCGGACCTCATGGTCACGGATGCGGCGAGCCTGTCCGCGCCCCAGCAGCAATCTCCGCACCAGGATAACCACCAGCAGCCCACCGACGGCTGCGCCATCTGCGCCGTCATTGCCATGGCGCACGGCATGGTGTTCGCCACGCCACCGGTGCTGTTGCTGCCGCAGGCGATCGAACTTCTCCAACTCACCACCGAAGCCGGCTTCGCCCATCTCGGCACTACCCATCGGGCGTTCCAGTCGCGCGCGCCACCCCTCTCCTGATCGATTGACCGAACCGCCTTCGCACGCCCGCTGCGCAAGCGGGATGCGAAGGCCATCGCAATCGGTGCGCCGGCTTGGCCGACGGCATCAGGATCAGGAAAATGGGATTCAAGAGAAAAAGAGCATTCCACGTCGGTGGAGCAAGCTGGCTAGTACTATGCGCGTTCGGCAGCGGCGCGATCGCTCAGGATGCACCCGCATCGGCGCCGGCAACGCAACTGCCTGATATCAACGTGACGGCACCAAGTCCGATCGTGCGGCGCCACCGGGCCGTTGCTCCGGCGCGCGCCCCCGTTCGCGCCGCGCGCAACACACCCGGCCGCAATCGCGAGCGCGTGGCCCAACAGCCGCAGCCCGCGCCGGCCGCGCCGCCAGCGCCACAGCAAGGGGTGCTGCAGGTCGTGACCGATCAGTTCGCAACGGTCACCGTGGTGCCGAATGAGGAAATCCGCCGTGAGGGCACCGCCCAGCTCGGTGACCTCCTGTTTTCCAAACCGGGCATCACCGGCTCAACCTTTGCACCGGGCGCTTCGAGCCGGCCGGTCATCCGAGGCCTCGACGTCAATCGCGTTGGAATCATCGAGAACGGCAATAACGCCGGCGGCGCCTCGGATCTCGGTGAGGATCATTACGTGCCGGTTGATCCGCTTGCCACCAACCAGGTCGAGGTCATTCGTGGTCCGGCGGCGATGCGTTACGGTTCGACTTCGATCGGCGGCATCGTGAGCGCGACCAACAACCGCATTCCGGACGCCCTTCCCTCATGCGCGGCCCCGCCGTTCCAAACCTACGGCCTACCGGCGAAAGCGCCGCTGGCTGGCGCACCTTCGTCACCTTGCGTGAACGTCGAGACGCGAACGGCAGTGAGCTCCGTCGATCGCGGCGTCGACGGCGGCATCCTGCTCGATACCGGCGCAGGCAATTTCGCGTTTCACGCCGACGCCTTTGGTCGCAAGGCCGGCGACTACAGCATTCCCAGTTATCCTTACCTGTTCGACCAAACCAGACCGGTCAACGGGCGGCAGCCGAATTCGGCCATGCAGGCGGACGGTGCCTCGATCGGCGGCTCGTATATCTTCAATGGCGGCTTTATCGGCGCTGCAATCACCCAAAACGATTCACTTTATCACATCCCTGGCATCGACGGCGCCGACCATCAGACCCGGATCGACGCACATCAGACCAAGATCACCATGAAGGGCGAATACCGGCCGGATGCGGCGGCCATCGATGCAATCCGTCTGTGGGCCGGCGCGACCGACTACAGGCACAACGAGATTGGGCTGGCCGATCCAGCCGATCCATTCAGCGACGGTGTACGCCAGACCTTCACCAACAAGGAGCAGGAAGCCCGCGTCGAGGTGCAGTTGATGCCGTTCAACGCGCGCTTTGCCGACGTCACCACCGCGTTCGGCCTGCAGGGCGGCCACCAGGAATTGACCGCTCCGAGCCCGGACGACCCCGGCTCGCTGTTCAACGGCCTGTGGAATCCGAACAACAACAACCGTATCGCCGGCTACGTCTTCAACGAGTTCAAATTCTCCGAGACGACCAAGGCCCAGATCGCCGGTCGTATCGAGCATGTCGAGTTGCACGGCTCGACGCCGAATTTTCCACCCGACTTCCTGCCGGACGGCAATCCGCAGTTCAACATCGCCCGCAATCCGTCCTTTACGCCGAAGAGCGGCAGCATCGGGTTGCTCCAGAACCTGCCCTACGATCTCGTCGGCAGCATCACCGCGCAATATATCGAGCGCGCGCCAAAACCCGCCGAACTGTTCTCACGCGGCCCGCATGACGCCACCGCCACCTTCGATATCGGCAATCCCAACCTGACGATCGAGACCGCGAAATCGGTCGAGATCGGCCTGCGCAAGGCGACCGGACCATTCCGCTTCGAGGCGACCGCCTACTACACCCATTTCGACAACTTCATCTTTCGCCGGCTCACCGGCGTGATGTGTGACGAGGACTTCAATTCCTGCGGCGCGCCCGACGGCGAATTGAACCAGGCGGTCTATTCCCAGCGCAACGCCACCTTCCGCGGCGGCGAATTCCAAAGCCAGCTCGATATCGGGCCGCTCTATAGCGGCATCTGGGGCATCGAGAACCAGTTCGACATCGTCCGCGCCACCTTCAGCGACGGCACCAACGTGCCACGCATTCCTCCGATGCGCGTCGGCGGCGGCGTCTACTGGCGCGACGACAACTGGTTCATGCGCGTCAACCTGCTGCACGCGTTTGCACAGAACGACGTTGCTCCGATCGCGGAGACGCCGACGGCGGGCTACAACCTGCTGAAGGCAGAGGTCAGCTACAAGACCACGCTCGATCCGTCCTGGTTCGGCGCACGCGAGATGACGGTCGGCCTCGTCGGCAACAACCTGCTCAACGAGAACATCCGCAACTCCGTCTCCTACACCAAGGACCAGGTGCTGCTGCCCGGCATCGGCGTCCGGGCCTTTGCGAACCTGAAGTTCTGAGCCGGCTCCCTTCCCTCTTCCACGGCTCGTGGGAGAGGGAGGAACGTACCTAGAGCATTTTCGGTTCTGATTGAATCAGAACCGAAGCTCTAGATTCTTGTTTTGACGCGTTTTCTACGCAGATAAGTCTACGCAATCTGCGTAAACTTGATTGCTATGCGAACCGGTGCCCACTTCGCTCGAAAACGCTCTAACCTACCGCGCCTTGCTCCAATCGGGGCCGATCGGTCCGGAGACGTCGGTGAAAGCGCCTTCCACAAGCTCGGCCACCAGCAGACGGTTGTAGTCGACCGGGCCGGGCATTGTCGCCCTGCCCTTCGGGATCACCTTGAAGCCGACGCGGCTGTAATAAGGCTCGTCGCCGACCAGAATCACGAGGCGGTGCCCTTTGGCCTTGGCATCGGCGAGCGCGCGGTCGAGCAACGCGCGGCCGACGCCGCGGTCGCGGAACGGCGGCTCCACCGTCAGCGGGCCCAGCATCAAAGCCGGTGTGTCTCCAATCATGACGGGCAATTGCCTGACCGAACCGACCAAAAGTGTGCCGATGCGCGCGGTGAAGGACAGATCGAGCAGATGGTCGACATGCTCGCGCAGCCGATAGGCGCTAAGCACGAAGCGGCCGGGCCCGAACGTACGTTCGTGCAGGCGCTCGATCGCCTGGGCGTCGTTCGGCGCTTCCGGCAGGATGGTCAGCGACAAATCACTCATGGTGAGGCGCGGGATAGCACCTGGATCGGGCGCGGTCCATCGCCCGCGTCATTTCTTGTTAATGGCCGGCTGGGACAGGTAGGCGAGCAGCTTCATTTCGCGGCGGCCGCGCGTCACCGTGTCGAGCACCAGCCCTGACGAGACCGACAGCATCGCCACGATCATGAGGCCCGTCGACAGCACCGCCGTCGGCAGCCGCGGTACGATCCCCTCCTCGATGAAAGTGATGACGATCGGGATCGCCAGCACGATCGAGATCAGCGCGAGAACCATCCCGATGCCGGTGAAAAACCGCAGGGGCCTCTCCGAGCGATAGAGCTTCAGGATGGTTCCGAGAATCCGAAACCCGTCGCGCCAGGTATTCAGCTTGCTGACCGATCCCTCCGGCCGGGCATAATAGGGCGTCTCGATCTCGCCGACCGGCAACGCCAATTCCAGCGCATGGACGCTGAGCTCGGTCTCGATCTCGAAACCGTCCGACAGCACCGGAAAGGATTTCACGAAGCGGCGCGAGAACACCCGGTAGCCGGACAGGATGTCGCGAAATGCGTGGCCGAACACGGCGGAGAGGAAGCCGGTGAGCATCCGGTTGCCGGTGCGGTGGCCCTTTCTATAGGCAGCGGCGGATTGATCGATCCGAACGCCGACCACCATGTCGAGATGATCGTTCACCAGGGCTTCGATCATGCGCGGGGCACTCGGCGCGTCGTAGGTCGCGTCGCCGTCGACCAGGACATAGATGTCCGCGTCCACGTCGGCGAACATCCGCCGCACCACATGTCCCTTGCCCTGGCGCCGCTCGCTGCGGACCTCTGCACCGGCGGCACGCGCGATCTCGGCGGTACGGTCGCGCGAGTTGTTGTCATAGACGAAGATCTGTGCCTGCGGCAGCGCCTTGCGAAAATCGGCAACCACAGTGCCGATCGCCGCTTCCTCGTTGAAGCACGGCACCAGCACCGCGACGCGGAATGCGGAAGCCATCATTGCCACCGTCGCTGACCGAGCCGTGACATCCTCGCTGACCATCAGGTACTCGCTTTTTGCGGCACGCCAAAATCCTCCGCGAGCTTCGGCGCCCAATGATCCAGGGTAGCGAACAACAGCGTCCACAATGACAGCATGACGATCGGGATCACGTAATACGGCGTGAAGACGGGATGGCTCATGAAGAAGATCAGGTTGATGACGAGGTTGAGCCCGACCACGGCGACAATCTGTCGTGTCGCCACGCGCCCCCCGGACCGCCACAGCGCCACCACCGAGGCGATCGCAATCAGCAGCAGCGGGAATTGTGCATCCCGCACATATTGCAGCAGGACCGACGCATTCACTTCCGGCGGCACCGCGTCGACACCGCCATAGGTGGTCGAGAACGGGCTTCCCGCATTGATCGCGTTCGCGATCAGTGTTGGCGCCATGCCAATCAGGAACGCGATGCCGAACGAGAGACCCTGCCAGAAGGTATTCATGTTCCGTGCACGCAGGAAGGCGACGAGGAAGAACACCGCATAACCTGCCGCGAGAAGCAGGTTCGGCAGGCGGAAATTGACGGAAAGGCCGATCAACAAGCCAACTGCCGCGGCAAGCAGGATACGACGGGTGCCCGCACTAGCGAACAGCCGCGCGGTCAGGAAGCCGGTCAGCGCGCAGACGACCATGGTCGGCGCCACGGAATAGCTTGCCTTGGTCGGATTGATCATCAAATAGAGCGCCACGATGCCGAACACGCCGGCGAGCACGACAGCGGAACGCGTGACAGCGCGGGCCAGGGCAAGCAGCGCAAGCCCGAAAATCGCGATCGACGCGGCGGCATAGAGCGGGATCACCTGAAAGCCCGATGGAAACAGCGCGAGCACGAAGCCGGTGCCCGGCGGATATTGCAGCACGACCTTGTTCAACGCCGCCGTGAAGGTATGGCACGGCAAAAGCGCGGGATCGCCGGGATCCGGGAAATTGATCTCCTGGAGCTTGCGCAGCATGTAGCGGTCGTCATCCCTGGCGATGTTCGTGTCCAGGCCGCTTATGCCGAAGCGCTGGAACAGATGCGCCTGGCGGAGGTAGCAGATGTCATCATAGACGCCGCGGCTTTCGTTCCATTTCGAGATTGTCCAGATGTTGCTGATCAGGATCAGCAGCAACACGACGCCGAAGGCGGTTTTCAATTGTTTCATCCGGCCCCTGTCGCGGCGTTCGATCTTTAGGACGCGTCTTCTAGCACAAGCCGTCGCTAGCGCCATGTGGCGATCGGCGCCCCGCCGCCGAGCACTTCGGCTATCCGCAGGCGGGTGCCGGGCGTGGTGTCGGCGGGCAATGCCGCCGGATCGAAGAAACCGGTGTCCACGATCTCATGGTTCGGCTCCGGCAGGCGGTCCTGGCGGTACTGCCTGATGACATAGACCGCGACATGGTCGCGGCGGGAGACATGGCTGTTGAGGAAGACACCGTGCAGCACCGGGGTGCCCACAAGCTCGATGCGCCCCTCCTCCTCGAGCTCGCGCCGCAGCGCTTCCATCAGCGTCTCGCCGACCTCGACGCCCCCGCCGGGCAGGTACCAGCCGCTGACATAGCTGTGCTTGACCAGGAACACCTTGTTCTCGTGATTGAGCACGACCGCGCGCACGCCGAGCGTCATGCCGCGGGCCAACCGAAAATAGAGATGGAACACCCGCCTGAGCTGCGGCTCGTAGCGCTTGCGCAAATCCATCAGGATCGTCACGAAAACCTCGACTGGAACGACAACGACGTTTGATCCTTGCGCGGAAGGCGCCCGCTTGCCAATAGAATGCGGACCATCAGGGAATGACCATGCCGCGGCTGTATATCACGGACAGGCCAACAGGGACGGAATGATGGCGGCGTTTCGGTTGGCGCATCTGTCCGATCCGCATCTGCCGCCGTTGCCGGTGGCGCGGCTGCGCGACCTCGCGGGCAAGCGCGCCTTCGGCTATCTGAACTGGACCCGCAACCGTCACAAATACCATCGCCGCGAGGTGCTGGATGCGCTGGTGGCGGATTTGCAGGGGCAACACCCGGATCACATTGCGATTACCGGCGATCTCGTCAACCTGGCGCTGGAGACGGAGTTCAAGCCGGCGCGTGCCTGGCTCGAGAGCGTCGGCCCGCCGGATCGCGTGACCGTCGTTCCCGGCAATCACGACGCCTATGTGCGCTCGACGCGGCATCGCTTCGCCGCAACCTTCGCCGACTATCTGCGCGGCGATGGTGCAGATGGCGCCGCGCTGTTTCCGTTCCTGCGCCGGCGCGGTCCGGTGGCCCTGATCGGGACATCCTCCGCGGTGCCGACGCCGCCCTTGATGGCGACCGGATGGCTCGGCCACGCGCAGCTCGCAAGCCTCGAGCGCATGCTGGCGGAATTGTCGACCGAGGGCGCCTTCCGCGTGCTGCTGGTCCATCATCCCCTGCATTCGGATGCGCGCGTCAAGCGGCTCACCGACTCGCACAAGCTGCTCGATCTCATCAAGCGATACGGCGTGGAATTGATCCTGCACGGCCATGACCACATCCATTCCACGATGTGGTTCGACGGGCCGAGCGGCAAGATCCCGGCGATCGGCGTGCCCTCGGCTTCGGCGCTGCCCCGCCATCATTATCCGGCGGCGGCGTACAATCTGTTTTCGATCGAGCGCGACGGCAATGCCTGGCGCTGCGAGCAAGTGGTGCGCGGGATCGGCGACGATTTGCGCGTCGGGCGTTTGAGCGACACGCGGCTGGCGTGAGGCCGCTAGAGATTGTCCAGGCTCGCAAACAGCGCCAGCGCGAACAGCGCGAGTGCGCCGAGGATGAAGCCGAGCAGGAACATCCCGAATCTGCCACGGCGGCGCTGCGGCTTCTCGGCGGGCAGGGGCTCCGCCGCCTTGGGGGTCGCCACCATCGCGTGCTCGCGTTCGATCATGCGGCGGGCGACATAGTCGGTCACGGCATCGACGATGACGGGCACGTCGTGCGATTCGGCGAGCACGATGCGGCCGAAGCGGGTGTCCTGCACGAAGCGGTAGATCCGCTTGTCGCGGCCCATCACGACATGGGCGACGACGTCGATCCACAGCCGCGGCGTCTCGCCCTGGCTGATGCCGCGGTCGAACAGGTCGACCTTTTCCGGCACCTGCGCGAACAAGGGATCGAGCGCCTCGTTCAGGATCTCCAGCCGCGCGACCTCGGCATCGCGCAACTCGACGACGACGCCAGTGCGATCCGCGGCCTCGATCCGGGCCTTGCGCAAAGCTTCGCGCAGCGTCGGCCGCATCTCGCTCGCGGCATTGCCGGTATTCTGGGCGTCCGACATCCCTTGCGGCCTCGTCCTGACGGGTTCTACCGGATTAACCTATCAGTAACCGTTACTTCCGCAAAGGCCGTTGGTTCCCAAGGGGTTATCGGGCGACTTATCCCCAAGGGGGCGTCAAGGGGCTGTCCCGAAATCAGACAGCCCCACCCGGAAATCCGGATGGGGCCGTCCGTCCTTGGACGTCTTCTTCAACGCTGACCGTCGGCAGCCTGTCAGGCCGGGACGCGGGAGGGCTCTTCCACGATGGAGAAGCGTACGCCGGCCTTGTGGCGGTTCTCTTCCGACACTTCGCGCCAGCAGTCCTCCGCCTCCTTGCGGGTCTTGAACGGACCTTTGACCTGGGCCGAGCCTTCGACGAGCTTGTGGAAGTTCATCGAACCGAACTCACCGCCGATCACCCAGAAATTGCTGCCTTTGGTCATGATAGTCTCCTGATCGATTCCACCGTTAGCCGAACTGGTTCATCGTGTTGTGGGCGCCGCCCGCCTTCAGCGCGGCTTCACCAGCAAAATATTCCTTGTGATCGTCGCCGATATCGGAGCCGGCCATGTTCTGATGCTTGACGCAGGCGATACCCTGGCGGATCTCCTGGCGCTGAACATTCTTCACATAGCCCAGCATGCCCTGCTCGCCGAAATACTCCCTCGCGAGATTATCAGTCGACAGAGCTGCCGTGTGGTAGGTCGGCAACGTGATCAGATGATGGAAGATGCCGGCGCGCTTGGCTGAATCGGCCTGGAAGGTGCGGATGCGCTCGTCGGCTTCGATTGCCAGCGGCGTGTTGTCGTATTCCGCCTTCATCAGCTCGGCACGGTTGTACTTGCTGACATCCTTGCCGGCTTCCTTCATCGCGTCGTAGACCTGCCAACGGAAGTTGAGCGTCCAGTTGAAGGACGGCGAGTTGTTGTAGGCCAGCTTCGCGTTCGGAACCACCTTGCGGATCCGATCGACCATCTTGGCGATCTGCTCGATATGCGGCTTCTCGGTCTCGATCCACAGCAAGTCGGCGCCGTTCTGCAACGAGGTGATGCAGTCCAGCACGCAGCGGTCTTCGCCGGTGCCGGGGCGGAACTGATAGAGATTGCTGGGAAGCCGCTTCGGACGCATCATCTTGCCGTTCTGGTTGATGATGACGTCGCCGTTCCGAGCGTTGGCGGCCGTCACTTCCTCGCAATCCAGGAAGCTGTTGTACTGGTCGCCGAGGTCGCCGGGCTTGTGGCTCACGGCGATCTGTTGCGTGAGGCCGGCGCCGAGCGAGTCGGTGCGGGTCACGACGACGCCGTCTTCGACGCCCAACTCAAGGAACGCGTGACGGCAGGCACGAATCTTCGCCAGGAAGACCTCATGCGGCACGGTGACCTTGCCGTCCTGGTGGCCGCACTGCTTCTCGTCCGAGACCTGGTTTTCGATCTGCAGGGCGCAGGCGCCCGCTTCGATCATCTTCTTGGCGAGCAGATAGGTCGCTTCCGCGTTGCCAAAGCCGGCATCGATGTCAGCGATGACGGGCACGACGTGGGTCTGGAAGTTGTCGATCTTCTCGATCAGCGCCTTTTCCTTCGCCTTGTCGCCTTCCTTGCGGGCGGCGTCGAGCGCGCGGAAGATATCGTTCAGCTCACGCGAGTCCGCTTGACGCAGGAAGGTGTAGAGCTCCTCGATCAGGGCCGGCACCGAGGTCTTCTCGTGCATCGACTGGTCGGGCAGCGGTCCGAACTCGGAGCGGAGCGCGGCGATCATCCAGCCGGACAGGTACAGGTAACGGCGATCGGTCGTGCCGAAATGCTTCTTGACCGAAATCAGCTTCTGCTGGGCGATGAAGCCATGCCAGCAACCCAGCGACTGGGTGTACTTGGTGGGGTCGCCGTCATAGGCGGCCATGTCGGCACGCATCAGCGCCGCGGTGTAGCGGGCGACGTCGAGGCCGGTCTTGAAGCGGTTCTGCAGCCGCATGCGCGCCACGGCTTCGGCGGTCACACCGTTCCACGTGTCCTTGGTCTTGAGGAGTGCTTCGGCGGCTTCAATCTCGCTCAGATAGGAAGCCGGTCCCTGGATAGCCCGGTCGCTGATCCCACGTGGCTGGTAGTTCATGTGCGTGCTCCTTTCGGTGACGACCAACCGCAGCGCTTGTCTCCGCTACTCTCGTCGATCGACATTCGTGACAGTGCATTGCGAAATGCGTGTCAGGAGCTAAACGCAAAGCGCCGCGATTAGTACAGATGGCTTGCATTTGAATGGTGATGTCATGTAACATCTGTTCTTGTGTGAAATGTCATTTTGTAAACTTTGTAGATAATAGGTCAGCAACACTGCCATGCCTGCCGAGCCCGGAAAAAAGCTGTTTGTCGGCCCCCGATTCCGCCGGATCCGGCAGCAATTGGGGCTGTCGCAGACGCAGATCGCCGAGGGGCTCGGCATTTCCCCGAGCTACATCAACCTGATCGAGCGCAACCAGCGCCCGGTGACGGCGCAGATCCTGCTCCGCCTGGCCGAGACCTACGACCTCGACCTGCGCGACCTCGCGACCGCCGACGAGGATCGCTTCTTTGCCGAGCTCAACGAGATCTTCTCCGATCCCCTGTTCCGCCAGATCGACGTTCCCAAGCAGGAACTGCGTGACCTCGCCGAGCTCTGCCCAGGGGTAACGCACGCGCTGCAGCGCCTCTACGCCGCCTATGCCGAGGCACGCCGCGGCGAGACCCTGGTCGCCGCCCAGATGGCCGACCGCAACGAGGGCGCCCGCTTCGAGGCCAATCCGATCGAGCGCGTGCGCGACCTGATCGAGGCCAACCGCAACTATTTCCCCGAGCTCGAGACGGCAGCGGAGAATTTGCGCGACGAGCTGAACGTGGCCGCCGACGAGCTGTTCGCGGCGCTCTCGACGCGATTGCGCGAAAAGCACTCGATCGTAACCCGGATCATGCCGGTTGACGTGATGCGGGAGACGCTGCGGCGCTTCGACCGCCATCGCCGCCAGCTCCTGATTTCCGAGCTGGTCGATACGCCGAGCCGCACCTTCCAGCTCGCATTGCAAATCGGGCTTGCCGAATGCGGCGGAAGCATCGATTCCATCGTCGGCCGCGGCGGTCCGCTCGACGATGCGGCGCGCCGGCTCTACCGCATCACGCTCGCGAACTATTTCGCCGCCGCGGTGATGATGCCCTACCAGCCCTTCCTCGCCGCCGCCGAGGCGCTGAGCTACGACGTGCATGTGCTGGCGCAGCGATTCAACGCCGGCTTCGAGCAGATCTGTCATCGCCTGACCACGCTGCAGCGGCCGAACGCGCGCGGCGTGCCGTTCTTCATGCTGCGGGTCGACAATGCCGGCAATGTGTCCAAGCGCTTCTCCTCCGGCACGTTTCCGTTCTCGAAATTCGGCGGCACCTGCCCGCTCTGGAACGTGCATTCGACCTTCGACACGCCGGACCGGCTGCTCAAGCAGGTGATCGAGCTGCCGGACGGCACGCGCTATTTCTCGATCGCGCAGATGGTGCGCCGGCCGATCGCGCCGCACCCGCTGCCGCAGCCGCGCTTTGCGATCAGCCTGGGCTGCGAGATCCGCCACGCCTCGCGCCTGATCTACGCCGCCGGCATGGACCTCGAGAAGGCCGAGGGCACGCCGATTGGCGTCAACTGCCGCCTCTGCGAGCGCGAGAACTGCGCCCAGCGCGCGGAGCCGCCGATCACGCGCACACTGATCCTGGACGAGAACACGCGGCGGGTGTCGTCGTTCGCGTTTTCGAATGCGCGGGAGTTGTAACGAGTGCTCCGTGTTCGCTCCTCATCCTGAGGAGCGGCGTCTTCGCCGCGTCTCCGGACGATGCTACGCATCGCCGGGAGAAGGATGAGGTCCGGCCGGTGGCCTCGCCCTTCGAGACGCCTGCTTCGCAGGCCCCTCAGGGTGAGGGGAGATAGAGGCAAGCGTGCGCTGGGCCCACCTTGTATTTCCTCGCACTCAATCCACCGCAGCATATACCTTGCACCAGCCGTCGCGGCTGATGTCGCCGGCGACAACCCTGCACGATTTCGGTGCTTCGAAGAATGTGCACATGCCGCAGCTATAGATCCCGTTCGGCGTGTCCTGATAGCCGGCTTCCTGCAGCGTCATCTTTTCCGCCGCGTTCGCCCGCGACCTGCGCAACAGCAACGTGCCCGATGCGGTGCCGAGGAGCGTGCGGATGAGTTTTCGCCGCAACTGATCCATGCTGATCGCCTTCGATCGTCCCGTGATTACCGACGATCATAGTGAAGAGATCACGGCCCCAGCGTGGCGAACAAGCAGTTGCGGGACTGCGTAGGGTGGGCAAAGGCGCGTCTATCGCGCCGTGCCCACTGTCAAGCACTCCACTCGTAATGGTGGGCACGCTTCGCTTTGCCCACCCTACGGCTTGCCGCGAGTTATGATTCAATTTTCAAACAGCGGAGAGGATGTGAGTCCGCGTTCTCGCGGCATGCATTGCCCGAGCTTTGCGTCTCGTTTCACCCTCCTCGATATCAGAGGGCGCAGGGAAAGCCGGGTGCCGGTTGCACCCATGGGTCCCGTGCAACAAAAAGCACGGGGGTAGGACCACAGGTTCAACCGAAGCATTCCGGCTTTCCCTGCGCGATGGTGTTACGGCTTACTTCGTGCTCTCCCCGGTGACCGGGCTTTCTTGCCACCGTCATCTCAAGCGCGAACTTGTTCGCGCGAAAAACTTAGCGCCAGCGTCGGGGCGCCAGGACCACACGACTTCGCCGTCCGCTGATGTCACGCTCGTCAGTCGCGCCACCCGCGTCCACCGCATCTCACCGCAACGTTCGTGACGATCGCGAGCCGCCCCTCATCTGGGTGAGACGCGCGGAGTTAAATCACTGATTTGCCCGACGGCGAAAGCGGAATGTTTTTTGTGTGAGGGCTGGACGAGCCAAATCACGTTGATTGGCTTAAGGAAAATCGCGCGAATGATACGACGCCGTCATGCCCGGGCTTGCCCGTCTTCGCTATCGCTTCGCCGGACTGAGATTAGAGTGCCCGGCGAAGCCTCGGCGTAGCCGGGTCCCGGGCATCCACGTCCTTCGCGCCCGGGACAACGTGGATGGCCGGGTCAAGCCCGGCCATGACGGAGGAGAGGATTGGGCAACGCGTCGCTCAGTCATTCCGGGGCGATGCGTCAGCATCGAGCCCGGAATCCATTTCTCCACCTGCGCTCGCGGCCCGATGGATTCGCGCTACGCGCGCCCCGGAATGACGGCGGAGGTTGTTGCTGCATGCGCCCGCAATGCGCGCTTCACGCGGCCGGTTCATCCGGATCGAGTGCGGCCTGGAAGCGCGTTGATGCATCGCTTGCTTCACCGGACGCACCAAACACCGCGGCGACGGTGATGTCCTTGGCGAGATGGGTGCATTCGAGCCAGACCAGATTGAGCATCAGCGGCGGCAGTTCGCGCGCCTGCTGCATGTTCCTGCAGCGGGCCTCCGCGCCCTCCATGCCCCACCATTGCTGAGCGACCGTCACGACCCTGCGGAAATTGCGCAAGGTGCCTGACGCCTTCGCGCGATCGACCTTGGCGAGCAGCGCGCAATGGTTCAGCCAGTTCAGCCCGGCGATGATGGCGATCGCGACGTCGTCGACGGCGCGTCCGGTGAAATCGATCACCGTGTCCTCGTGCGGCTGCTGGCGCAGGAAGCCGTCGATCAGCTCAGCCTGGCGCGACGGCTCCGTCAGAAGCGCGGAGTCGCGTCCCGGGATCATGGTCAGATAGCGCATCCCTTCCAGCCGTGTGTGGCGCCAGATTTCGCGCGGGCTGGCGCTCGCATCATTCGATTTGCGCTTGCAGGCGGGATAGACGAGATCGCCGTGATCGGCCTTTTCGAGATATGTCGCGACGACCTTGTCCAGCGCCTGCAACAAGGCATCCGCGCCGGCCCTGGCATCCAGGACCTCTTCTGACGGAACCTCTCTGCCCCAACCAAACAAGGCCATTGCTTGTTTCCGGCGTGATCCTCTCGTTTTGCGAGTGTAGCACCAGCGCGGCCGATTGCACTGCGCCAATCCGCCGTATTTTTCGGCAAGGGCGGGACGGCGCCGGCGGGATTCCGGCGGAACCCCCGCTCTCCTAGCGGTTGACGAGCCAGATGATCACGCTCAGCACGACGCTGAGCAATAGCGACGTCATCAGTGGGAAATAGAACGAATAATTTGATCCCTCGACATGGATGTCACCAGGCAGGCGGCCAAGCCCGAGCTTGCCGATCACCGGCCAGAGCAGACCAGCGGCGAGGAGGAGCAGTCCGAGGATGATCAGCGTGCGCTGCATCCGGCACCTCCAATTCGTGGGGCGGTTTATCCGCCCCACGAATATCGCTTAACCCCACGGTCCGCGCGAGGTGGTCGTGCCGCCCCATGGGCTGCCTGAAGGATAGCGCGTTCCGGCGGAAGGTGCACCACTGGCGCCGAGCTCGGCAGCGAGCTGCTGCAGCGCTGCGATGCGGTTCTCGGTCGACGGGTGGGTGGAGAAGAGATTGTCGACGCCATGGCCCGACAACGGATTGATGATGAACATATGGGCGGTCGCGGGATTGCGCTCGGCCTCAAAGTTCGGCACCTGGTGCGCGGCATTCTCGATCTTCATCAGCGCGGACGCGAGCCACATCGGCTGGCCGACGATACGCGCGCCGAGATTGTCGGCGGCATATTCCCGGGTGCGGCTGATCGCCGTCTGCACCAGCATGGCGCCCAGCGGCCCCAGGATCATCAGCGCGATCGAACCGACGATGCCCGGACCGCTGTTGCTGTTACGGTGGCCGCCGAAGAACATGCCGAATTGCGCCAGCATCGAGATCGCGCCGGCGATGGTGGCGGTGATCGTCATCAACAGCGTGTCGTGGTTCTTGATATGCGCGAGCTCATGCGCAATCACGCCGGCGAGCTCCTCGCGGCTGAGCTGCTGCATGATGCCGGCGGTGACGGCGACCGCGGCATTCTGCGGATTGCGGCCGGTGGCAAACGCGTTGGGCTGCGCCTCGTCCATCACGAACACGCGCGGCATCGGCAGGCCGGCGCGGCGCGCGAGCTCGGCGACGAGGCCAACGAGTTCGGGCGCGGTGCGTGCATCGACCTCATGGGCGCCGTACATCCTGAGCACCATGCGGTCGGAATTCCAGTAGGTGAACAGATTGGTCGCGGCCGCAACCACAAGCGCGATCATCGCGCCGCTGGCGCCGCCGATGAGATAGCCGATCCCCATGAACAGGGCGGTGAGGCCGGCCAGCAGAAGGGCTGTCTTGAAATAATTCATCGCCGTTTCCCCTGCGTCGTTGCGGAAAAACCACTGTTGCAGGCGCAGCTTAGGTAGGGATTTGCCTATGGGCAGCGCAAGTGGCGAAAGGTGCGTCGGGGCGACGCGGGCGAAAATACGCTGGCTCCCTCCCACGTCGTCCCGGCGAAAGCCGGGACTCATAACCACCGGACTTTGTGATGTGCTCCGCTGCAACCACTTGCTCGCGCCACAACAGTTTCCTGTGGTTATGGGTCCCGGGTCCCGGCTACGCCAAGGCTTCGCCGCGGCGCGCAAGCCCGGGACGACGGCGGAGTGAGGGATAGCTTGGGCGTAAAGCTTCACGTAAGATCATTACTATCTTTCGTAAGCCCATTCCCTACCGGCGAGTTCTGATGTTCAAGACCCGATTTGCGATCGCGGCCGTCACGATGATTGCGGCGTTTTCGTCTGCGGCCTCCGCGCAGCAATTGTTGCCGGCACCCACACGTCAGGCACCGGCGGCCGCGCGGCCTGCGACGGTGTCCTCGTCGCGCGCGGCGGCCTGCCATAATGGCCAAAGCTTCGAGCGGTTCCTTGCCGATCTCAAGCAGCGCGCGGTGTCCGAAGGCGTATCGCAGCAGGCGATCGCGGAAGCCTCGCCGTACCTCGTCTACAACCAGGGCATCGTTAACCGCGACCGCGGGCAGCGCGTGTTCGGACAGATCTTCACCGAGTTCGCAGGGAGAATGGCCGCGCCCTACCGGATGCAGCAGGGACAGCAGCACATCAAGACCTATGCGGCGGCATTCTCGCGCGCCGAGAAGGAATACGGCGTGCCGCCGGCGGTGATCGCGGCGTTCTGGGGACTGGAGAGCGACTTCGGCGCCAACATGGGCAACCTTCCAACGCTGCCTTCGCTGGTGTCGCTTGCCTATGATTGCCGGCGCTCGGAGATATTCCAGAACGAGACCATCGCGGCGCTCAAGATCATCGACCGCGGTGACCTTTCGGCCGATGAGATGGTCGGCTCCTGGGCCGGCGAGCTCGGGCAGACGCAATTCCTGCCGACGCACTATTTCAACTATGCCGTCGACTATGACGGCGATGGCCATCGCAATCTCTTGCGTAGCGGGCCCGACGTGATCGGCTCGACTGCGAACTATATCGCCAACGGATTGAAGTGGCGGCGCGGCGAGCCGTGGCTGCAGGAAGTGCGCGTGACCGCATCCAGCTTTCCGTGGGATCAGGCCGATCTCACGACAAAACTGCCGCGCTCGAAATGGGCGCAGCTCGGCGTGACCTATCCGGATGGACGTCCACTAGCGAATGACGACATGCCGGCGTCGCTGCTGTTGCCGATGGGACGGATGGGGCCGGCGTTCCTGGCCTATGCGAATTTCGCCGCCTACACCGAATGGAACAATTCGCTGATCTATTCGACCACCGCCGGGTATCTGGCGAGCCGCATCGCAGGCAGCCCGCCGATGCTGCGGCCTTCGGGTCCCGTGGCGCAGTTGCCGTTCCAGGAGATCAAGGAATTGCAGCAGCACTTGGTGCGCGCCGGCTTCAATGTCGGCAAGGTCGACGGCGTGCTCGGACAGGCGAGCCGCAGCGCGGTGAAGGCGATGCAGATCAAATATGGACTACCGGCGGATTCCTGGCCATCAGCGGAGCTGCTGGCGCGGATGCGCGGGCGCGCCCAGCCGACGGAAGCGGCAATGCCGGCCGTTCGTTAGACCCGCTTCGGGAAATGGCGCCTCTGTGACAGGCTTCCTCAAGAGGTCGTTTTGCTGCACGTATCCTGATTTGCAACAAATCCTACTATGTTCGCCTGCATGTGCCGCTTTTGACGCCAGTCAAGCGACCGAACACCGCGCGTTGCTAGTCTGCACGAGAAGAATGGCTGGGGCATTGCGCCCATCGCCGCGATGCACAAATGTTGCGTATCGTTCATTTCCGGAAAGCCTCCCATGAGCCAATCCTCCAAATTGTTCGAGCCCCTCAAGCTTGGTCCGCTGACGCTGCCCAATCGGGCGGCGATGGCACCGTTGACGCGCAACCGCGCGGTGCCGCCCGGCATGGTGCCGAGCCCGCTCGCGGTCGATTATTACGCGCAGCGCGCCTCCGCCGGCCTCCTGATCACCGAGGCGAGCCAGGTCTCGCAACAGGGCCAAGGCTACCAGGACACGCCCGGCATCTATTCGAAGGAACAGATTGCGGGATGGCGCAAGGTTACCGACGCCGTGCATGCGCGCGGCGGACGCATCTTCATCCAGCTCTGGCATGTCGGCCGCATCTCCCACACCTTGCTGCAGCCGAACGGCGGCGCGCCGGTTGCGCCATCCGCGATCCGCGCCAAGACCAAGACCTTCGTGGGCGGCAGCTTTACCGATGTGTCCGAACCGCGGGCGCTCGAGTTTTCCGAAATACCTGGCATCATCGAAGACTTCCGGCGCGGCGCGGCGAACGCGATCGAAGCGGGATTCGACGGCGTCGAGATCCACGGCGCCAACGGCTATCTGCTCGACCAGTTCGCCAAGGATGGCACCAACAAGCGCACCGATGCCTATGGCGGCTCTATCGAGAACCGCGCGCGGCTGATGCTGGAAGTCTCCAAGGCGGTGGCCGCGGAAGTCGGCGCCGAGCGCACCGGCATCCGCATCTCGCCGGTGACGCCGGCCAATGACGTCTCCGACTCCAACCCGCAGCCGCTGTTCGATTACATCGTCGATGGGCTCAATGCGCTGAAGCTGGTCTATATCCACGTCATCGAAGGCGCGACCGGCGGCCCGCGCGATGTCGCGCCGTTCGACTATGCGTCATTACGCAAGCGCTTCAAGCAGGCGTATATGGCCAACAACGGCTATGACTTCGCGCTGGCGAACAAGGTGCTGGAATCCGGCGCCGCCGACCTGATCGCGTTCGGCAAGCTGTTCATCTCCAACCCCGACCTGGTCGAGCGTCTGAAGCAGGGCGCCGTGCTGAACGAATGGGACAAGAACACGTTCTACGGCGGCGGCGCGAAGGGTTATACGGACTATCCGACGCTGGAGGCGGTGGAGGCGGCGGAGTAGCCGCGAATACCGCCGTCATTGCGAGGAGCGACGGCGACGAAGCAATCCATGCCTGCCACAAGTGGAGAGATGGATTGCTTCGCTTCGCTCGCAATGACGGGTGGAAAGAACGACGTCTTTCTCCCACTGTTATTCCGGGGCAGCCCGCAGGGCTGAACCCGGAATCTATTCCACCACGTGCTTTGCTGTCCGATGATTCCGGGCTCGCGCTTCGCGCGCCCCGGAATGACGAAGGCCGGGATTGCTCCCGGCCTTTTGTTTTTCTCCGTCATGCCCGGGCTTGTCCCGGGCATCCAGTTCTTCCATACCCGCGGCAACGCGTGGATGGCCGGGACGAGCCCGGCCAAGACGGCGTTGCGGGAGCTTACTTCGCTTCCGCACGCTTCGGCGGGGTGGCGGGCCACGACTTGATCAGGGTGTCGTAGTCGACTGTCTCGCCCTTCGGCTTCTCGTTGGCGAGCTTGCGCTGGGGCGCGATGGTGCCGTCCTTCTCGGCCTTGGCGAACCAGTATTCCGCCTTCTCCTTCTTGTTCAGCTTCGGGCCGCAGGCGCCCTGCACGCCGGATTTCTCGAGCCGTTCCATCACCGAGTCCTGGGCCGCGGCGAGCGCGTCCATCGCCTGCTGCGGCGTCTTCGCACCGGACGACGCATCGCCGATGTTCTGCCACCAGAGCTGGGCGAGCTTCGGATAATCAGGCACGTTGTTGCCGGTCGGAGTCCACTGCACGCGCGCGGGCGAGCGGTAGAACTCGATCAGGCCGCCGAGCTTCGGCGCGCGCTCGGTGAACGACTTGTCCCAGATGTCGGACTCGCGGATGAAGGTGAGACCGACATGGCTCTTCTTCAACGACACCGTCTTGGAGACGATGAACTGCAGATAGAGCCAAGCCGCCTTGCGGCGATCCGCCGGCGTCGACTTCAGAAGCGTCAGCGAGCCGGCGTCCTGATAGCCGAGCTTCATGCCTTCCCGCCAGTAGGAGCCGTGCGGCGACGGAGCCATGCGCCATTTCGGCGTGCCGTCTGCGTTCATGACGGGAATGCCGGGCTTCACCATGTCGGCGGTGAACGCGGTGTACCAGAAGATCTGCTGGGCGATGTTGCCCTGCGCCGGCACCGGACCCGATTCAGAGAAGGTCATGCCCTGCGCCTGCGGCGGAGCATACTTCTTCAACCACTCGAGATATTTGGTGATCGAGTAGACGGCGGCCGGACCGTTGGTGTCGCCGCCGCGCTCGACCGACGAGCCCACGGGGCGGCAGCCTTCCATGCGGATGCCCCACTCGTCGACCGGCAGACCGTTCGGAATGCCCCTGTCGCCATTGCCCGCCATCGACAGCCAGGCGTCGGTGAAGCGCCAGCCGAGCGAGGGGTCCTTCTTGCCATAGTCCATATGGCCGTAGACCTTGACGCCGTTGATTTCCTTGATGTCGTTGGTGAAGAACTCGGCGATATCTTCATACGCCGACCAGTTCACGGGCACGCCGAGCTCGTAGCCATACTTGGCCTTGAACTTAGCCTTGTAGTCGGGGTTGGTGAACCAGTCGTAGCGGAACCAGTAGACGTTGGCGAACTGCTGGTCGGGCAATTGATAGAGCTTGCCGTCCGGCGCTGTCGTGAACGACTTGCCGATGAAGTCGTTGACTTCGAGATAGGGATCGGTGACGTCCTTGCCCTCGCCGGTCATATAGTCCGACAGCACGATGGTCTGGCCGTAGCGGAAATGCGTGCCGATCAGGTCGCTATCGTTGATCCAGCCGTCATAGACGTTCTTGCCGGACTGCATCTGGGTCTGCAGCTTCTCGACGACGTCGCCTTCCTGGATGGTGTCGTGCTTGAGCTTGATGCCGGTGATTTCGCTGAATGCCTTGGCGAGGGTCTTCGCCTCATATTCATGCGTCGTGATGGTTTCCGACACGACGTTGATTTCCATGCCCTTGAAGGGCTCGGCCGCCTTCGCGAACCATTGCAGCTCCTTCATCTGGTCTTCCTTCGACAGGGTCGAAGGCTGGAATTCGCTGTCGATCCATTTCTGGTTGACGGCGTCGTCGGCGCGCGCCGGCGCGGCGACGGTGGCGGCGGCCGCGATCAGCGCGGCGGCGCTGGTCATCGTAAGCAGACGGCCCCTGGTGGTTCCTCTCAAATGTCGCATGGCGTTTCCTCCTGATATAGCGACAAAACAATTCAGGTCCGGGTTGGTCCCGGATCTGCTCTTCTTCACTTCCTCAGACGGTGCGGAAAATCACAACGGCCGTGGCAAGCGAAATCAGTGTGGCGAGCCACAGGCTCGAAGCCTCGACGCCCTCCTCCCCAATGGGCAGCGTGTAGATGGAGTCGGTGCCGACGACGCCGATCCAGACGAGATGGATGACGGCGGCGAGCACCAGCGAGATGAAGAGACGATCGCCGCGCGTGGTCGGAATCCTGAGCACGCCGACCCGCTCGGCTTCGGGATAAGCGACCGCGAGCCAGGTCATCACCGCCAGCGTCATGCCGAGCAGCGCAAAGAAGATCGCCGTCGGCAGCGTCCAGGCCATCCATGCGATGCTTTCCATGGGGCGCCTCCTACACGCGACCGAGCGCGAAGCCGCGCGCGATATAGTTGCGGACGAACCAGATCACGAGCGCGCCCGGGATGATCGTGAGCGCGCCGGCCGCGGCGAGCAGGCCCCAATCCATGCCGGCGGCGGAGACCGTGCGCGTCATCACCGCCGAGATCGGCTTGGCATCCACCGAGGTCAGCGTGCGCGCGAGCAACAGCTCGACCCAGGAAAACATGAAGCAGAAGAAGGCGGCCACCCCGATGCCGCTCGCGATCAGCGGCACCAGGATCTTGATGAAGAAGCGCGGGAAGGAATAGCCGTCGAGGAACGCAGTCTCGTCGATCTCGCGCGGCACGCTGGAGACGAAGCCTTCGAGGATCCAGACCGCGAGCGGAACATTGAAGATGCAATGCGCCAGCGCCACCGCCCAGGGCGTATCGAACAGGCCGATCGCGGAATAGAGGTTGAAGAACGGCAGCGCATAGACCGCGGCCGGCGCCATGCGGTTGGAAAGCAGCCAGAAGAACAAATGCTTGTCGCCGAGGAAGCGGTAGCGCGAGAAGCCGTAAGCCGCCGGCAGCGCCACCGAGATCGAGATCACGGTGTTGATGACGACATATTTCAGCGAGTTGATGTAGCCGGAATACCAGCTCTCATCGGTGAAGATCCGCTTGTAGTTCTCGATCGTCGGCTGGTGCGGCCACAGCGTCATGGTCGAGACGATCTCGCTGTTGGTCTTGAAGCTCATGTTGATGAGCCAGTAGATCGGCAACAACAGGAAGATCAGGAACAGCGAGATGATGAGGCGACGGCCGGGAATCGTGCCCATCACACAGCTCCCTCTTTTTGCGGGCGCTCGGCGCCGGCATTGGTCATGACGGTGTAGAACACCCAGCAGACGATCAGGATGATGAGGTTGTAGACCAGCGACAGCGCCGCGGCCTTGCCGAGATCGAACTGACCGAGCGCGATCTTGACGAGCTCGATCGAGATGAAAGTGGTCGAATTGCCCGGCCCGCCGCCGGTGACGACGAACGGCTCGGTGTAGATCATGAAGCTGTCCATGAAGCGCAGCAGCACCGCGATCAGGAGCACGCGGTTCATTTTCGGCAACTGAATCGCGCGGAACACCGCCCAGCGCGAGGCGCCGTCGATCTGCGCCGCCTGATAGTACGCATCCGGAATCGACTTCAGGCCGGCATAGCAGAGCAGCGCCACCAGGCTGGTCCAGTGCCAGACATCCATCACGATCACGGTCGCCCAGGCATCGAGTTCGTTGGAGACGTAGTTGTAAGGGATACCCAGGCTGTTGAGGGTGTAGCCGAGCAGGCCGATATCTGGACGGCCGAAGATCTGCCAGATGGTGCCGACCACGTTAAACGGGATCAACAGCGGCAGCGCCAGGATCACGAGGCAGACGGCGACGGTCCAGCCCTCGCGCGGCATCGACAACGCGACGACGATACCGAGCGGTATCTCGATCGCGAGGATGATCGCGGAGAAGATCAGGTTGCGCCAGAGCGATGCAAAGAAGCGTTCGCCGAGGTCAGTCGTAGGATCGAGCAATTCCTTGAACCAGCCGACGCCGTTCCAGAAGAACTGGTTGTTGCCGAAAGTGTCCTGCATCGAATAGTTCACGACCGTCATCAGCGGGAGCACCGCCGAGAACGCGACCACCAGGAACACCGGCAGCACCAGGAACCAGGCTTTCTGATTGACCGTCTTGTCCATCAGGCGACCCCCTCGACCAGGCGGCTGTCGGCATAGACGTGCACATGCGCGGGATCGAACACGAGCCCGGCCATGTTGTCGGGCACCGAAAATCCCGGCGGCACGCGCGCCGCGAACTTGGAATCGCCGACGCGCACCCGCGCAAATCGGATGCGGCCGAGATCGTCGATCCGCTCGATCGTCGCTGCCAGCAGGCCCGAGGCCGGCGGCGCGACGTCGACGAATTCCGGCCGCACCCCGATCTCGATCTTCGCGCCCGCAGGCAGCACGCCGTAATTGCGGTGCAGGCCGATGGTGTGGCCATCGATCCTCGCCTCACGCCCATCGACATGCGCCGGCACGATGTTCATGCCGGGCGAGCCGATGAAATAGCCGACAAACGTGTGCGCGGGCTTATCGAATAGTTCGGCCGGTGTGCCGCTCTGCACCACGCGCCCGTCATGCATGACGACGACGGTGTCGGCGAAGGTCAGCGCCTCCGTCTGGTCGTGGGTGACGTAGATCATGGTCAGATCAAGCTCGCGATGCAGCGCCTTCAATTTCGAACGGAGCTGCCATTTCAATTCGGGATCGATGACGGTCAGCGGCTCGTCGAACAGGATGGCGGCGACGTCGGATCGCACCAGTCCGCGGCCGAGCGAGATCTTCTGCTTGGCATCGGCGGTGAGCCGCGTCGCCTTGCGGTTGAGATAAGGCGCAAGATCGAGCAGCTCGGCGATCCGCTTCACGCGGGCTGATATCTCCGCCTTCGGCACGCCGCGGTTCTTGAGCGGAAAGGCCAGATTCTCGCCGACCGTCATGGTGTCGTAGATGACCGGAAACTGGAACACCTGCGCAATGTTGCGCTTCTGCGTCGACAGCGGCGTGATGTCCTTGCCGTCGAACAGGATCTTTCCGCGCGACGGCGTCACGATGCCCGAGATGAGATTGAGCAGCGTGGTCTTGCCGCAGCCGGAGGGGCCGAGCAGCGCATAGGCGCCGCCCTGCCGCCACGTCATCGTCACCGGTTTCAGCGCGAAGGATTCCGGCGGCGCGTTATCGCCGCTGTAGGAGTGGGCGAGATCGACGAGGTCAATGCGGGCCATCAGGCATCTCCCTCAAGTGCGGCCAGGAGCTGCGACCAGGCGATCGGCCAGGTCGAACACGAAGACGTTGTCGGGATCGAGCGCGACGTTGAGCGCCTTCCCGGGTTCATACTCATGGACGCCGTGCAGCACCGCGACCCAATTGGCGGAATCGCGCTGCAGGTGGATGAAGCTCTCGGAGCCGGTGATCTCGGTCACGCTGACGCTGGCCGGAAACACGTGACGGCCGGCGGCGCCTTTCGCGACTTCGAGCTGATGCGCGCGGAAGCCGACGCGATAAGCGCCATCGGCAAGGTTCGCATAAAGGCCAGTCGCGGGCGCGCGCGTGCCGCCGGCATAATGCACGGTGCTGTGCCGCTTCTCGATATTGACGATGTTGAGCGGGGGATCGGAATAGACCTGGGCGACGCGCAGCGTCTCGGGCTGCCGATACACCCGCGAGCTGGCGCCGGCCTGCAGCACGCGTCCCTGCCACATGCAGATGGTGTCGCCGCCGAGCAGCAGCGCTTCCGACGGCTCCGTGGTCGCGTAGACGAAGATCGCACCCGACGCCTCGAAGATGCGCGGCAGTTCGGTGCGCAGCTCTTCGCGCAGCTTGTAGTCGAGATTGGCGAGCGGCTCATCGAGCAGCACGAGATCGGCGCCCTTGACCAGCGCGCGCGCAATCGCGGTGCGCTGCTGCTGACCACCGGAGAGCTGCAGCGGCGTGCGCTTCAGAAAGGGCTCAAGCCGCAACAGCTTTGCGGCATCCGCCACGCGCTTGTCGATCTCCTCGCGCGGCCGTCCCTGCACACGCAAGGGCGAGGCGATGTTCTCATAGACCGAGAGCGAGGGATAGTTGATGAACTGCTGGTAGACCATCGCGACCGAGCGCTGGCGCACATCGATGCCGGTGACGTCCGCACCGTCGACCAGCACGCGGCCGCTCGTCGGCTTGTCGAGGCCGGCGAGCAACCGCATGATCGAGGTCTTGCCTGATAGCGTCGGCCCGAGCAGCACGCTCAGCGTGCCGCGCTCGAGCGTCAGCGCGACATCGTGGATGGCCGGGATGCCGTCCACGGTGCGCGTGACGTGGTCGAGCGTGACGCTCATGGCCGTCCTCCCGCCTCGCGTAGCGGACGTTCGCCGGACAGTCCATGAGCGGCGATCCATTCGTCGAGCGCCGATATCTCGGCGGCCGACATCCTCAAACCCAGTTTGGAGCGGCGCCAGACGATGTCTTCGGCGGTCAACGCCCATTCGTTCGCCATCAGGTACCTGACTTCGCTTTCCGTCAAGGTGGCGCCGAAGGACTTTCCGAGATCGCCGATCGATTTCGCGCTGCCGAGTACTTTTGTCGCACGCGTGCCGTAGGCGTGTGCGAGCCGGCTCGCATGCGGCGCCGACAGGAACGGATAGTCGCGCACGAGTTCCGCAGCGAGCGCATCGACCGCGGAGACATCCATGTCGCCGCCGGGCAGCGGCGACTTGCCGGTCCAGCCCTCGCGGGCTTTCGCGCTGCGCAAATAGGGCGCAAGGCGCTCAAGCGCTTCTTCCGCCAATCGCCGATAGGTCGTGATCTTGCCGCCATAGATCGAGAGCAGCGGCACGCCGCCGGGCGTATCGAGCTCGAACACGTAATCGCGTGTGGCGGCCTTGGCCTCGCTCGCACCGTCATCATAGAGCGGGCGCACACCGGAATAGGTCCAGACCACATCCTCCCGCTTCACCGGCTTTGCGAGATACTCGCTGACGGAAGCGCAGAGATAACTGATCTCCTCCTCCGTCGCCTTCACCTTGGCGGGGTCGCCGTCATAGTCACGGTCAGTGGTGCCGATCAGCGAGAAATCATTCTGATAGGGAATCACGAAGACGATGCGGCCATCGGCGTTCTGGAAGATGTAAGCGCGGTCGTGGTCGTAGAGTTTTCTCACCACGATATGCGAGCCTTGCACGAGCCGCACTTTTGCGCGCGCGTTGACGCCGGCGCTCGAAGTCAGCACCTCTTCGACCCATGGACCGCCGGCATTGACCAGCGCACGCGCACGCACCGTCCGCCGCGCGCCGCTGCCTTCGTCCTCGACCGTGACATTCCAGAGACCGTCAGCCCGCCTGATCTCGACGGCGCGGGTGCGCGTGCAGATCTCGGCGCCGCGATCGGCGGCATCGCGCGCGGTCAGCACGACCAGCCGCGCGTCGTCGACGAAGCAATCGGAATACTCGAACCCTTTGACGTAGCGATTCTTGATCAGGGGCTTGCCGACCTCGTCGCGACTGAGGTCCACCGACCGGGTCGGCGGCAGCAGGTGCCGGCCGCCGATGTGATCATAAAGGAACAGCCCGAGCCGGAGCAGCCAGGCCGGGCGCAGGCCGGCATGGTGCGGCAAAACGAAACGCAGAGGGCGGATGATATGGGGCGCGATCTGCCAGAGGATCTCGCGCTCGATCAGGGCCTCACGGACCAGGCGGAACTCGTAATATTCGAGATAGCGCAGCCCGCCATGCACGAGCTTGGTCGACCAGGACGACGTCCCGCTCGCCAAATCATTCATTTCACAGAGGAAAACAGAATTACCCCGCCCCGCCGCATCGCGCGCGATGCCGCAGCCGTTGATGCCGCCCCCAATGATTGCGAGGTCGAAAATCCGATCCAACAGACGCTTCCCCGGCCGCTCGCGTTCGCTTTCGGCGATTTCACTTTCGGATTCGATTAGATCACAACGAAAAACGAAAGCAAACCGAAAATGGGGAACCGCGGTCTACGACTTGGGGATGAGGCGGGATTCGGGGCGATATCGGGGCCTCATCCTTCGAGACGCGCGTTCCGCGCTCCTCAGGATGAGGGGCGACGGCTCTGGCCCCTTTCCGTCATTGCGAGGAGCGATAGCGACGAAGCAATCCATGCCTCCGCAAGTGGAGGGATGGATTGCTTCGCTGCGCTCGCAATGACGTGGAGGAGAGAGCGGCGCGCTCGCATCTATCCCCTCACCCTGAGGCGGCCGCGAAGCGGGCGTCTCGAAGGGCGAGGCCACTGGCGGTGCTAGACGCTTCGCAGCGTCACCGGGGCGGGCTCGGGTGCGGCGTCGTCGATGTCGGCGGCGGGCTTGTCCATTGCCACGACCACCTCGATGCCTCTGCTGTGGCAGATGTTCGCCAGTCCCGCCGGCAATGCGGTGTCGGTGATGAAGGTCTGGATCTGGCTGATATGGGCGATGCGGACCGGGGCGCTGCGGCGGAGTTTTGTTGAGTCCGCCACCAGCATCACGTTGCGCGCGTTGGCGATGATGGCCTGGGCGACCTGGACTTCACGATAGTCGAAATCCAGGAGCGCGCCCTCCTCGTCGATCGCCGACGCGCCGATGATCGCGTAGTCGACCTTGAACTGGCCGATCAGTTGCGTCGCGGTCGAGCCGACCACGGCGCCGTCGGCGCGCCGCACGGTACCGCCCGCCACCACCACCTCGATGCGGGGATGGCGGTACAGCAGCATCGCGACATTGAGGTTGTTGGTAATGACGAGCAGCCCCTCATGCGAGGTCAGCGCGCTCGCGACCTCCTCCGTGGTGGTGCCGATATTGATGAACAGCGAGCAGCCGTTCGGAATGCGCGCGGCGGCTGCCGCCCCAATCGCCTTCTTCTCTTCGGCAGCGACGAAGCGCCGCGCCTCATAGGCAAGATTTTCCACGCCGGAGGCGATGATCGCGCCGCCATGGATGCGCGTCAGCGAACGACGGTCGCAGAGATCATTGAGGTCCTTGCGGATGGTCTGCGCGGAGACTTCGAAACGTTTGGCAAGGTCCTCCACCATCACGCGGCCAAAGGCGCGCGCGAGGTTCAGGATCTCGGTCTGGCGATGGGTCAATACTGGCACGGCGGCACCTTGCGACATCGAAAGCCGCATGCTGCGGCGGTTTGGCGCCAAGGTCAACGCGCTAGTTGTAGCCCGGATGGAGCGCAGCGTAATCCGGGAAACGGCACGGCATGGCGTCTCCCCGGATTGCGCTGCGCTCCATCCTGGCTACGGGCTTCCTGGAATCTATGATGCCAGCTTCAGCTCGCCGTCGGCGAGGCGGCGTGCGGCGCGCTCGGCTTCGCGGGCGTTGCGGAAGAGCTGGCCTTCCAATCGGTTGAATTCAGGACTGGCCGCAAAGAAGCGATAGCCACGCTCATCGCGCACGACGATGCCGGCCGGATTGGAGCCGACTTCGATGATGTAGGTATCAGACATTTCCCAGTCCCAATTGAAGTGCGGGCCTATAACGTGATGGGAGCCTGATCGTTCCGCGCTTTCATCACTGCTGCGTCCCGCGAAAAGCGATGGCCAGCGCGGCGAATTGTCCTGATATCGCCGCATTCCCGAACACCGAATCACCTGCTCTCACGAGGTGTGGGATACGAGCGGCAGATAACAACTGTGTGTAAGCGAGGAGACGTCTTGGTTACGTCGCAAGCGTGGCGCCGTCGCGCTGGATTGGCTGCGGCTGGCCATGGTCGTCGATCGAAACGTAAGTAAAATTGCCGTCGGTCACCAGGATCGATTGACGTTCCTTGCGGCGCAGCACCCAGGCTTCGAGATGGACGGTGATCGAGGTGCGGCCAATGCGCACAAGGTTGGCGTGCACGGAGACGAGATCGCCGACATAGACGGCTTTACGAAAATTCATCGCCTCGATCGCGACCGTCACCGTGCGCGATCGCGCGACCTTCGAGGCGAACACGCCGCCGCCAAGATCCATCTGGCTGAGCAGCCAGCCGCCGAAGATGTCGCCATTGGCGTTGGTATCCGCCGGCATCGCCAGCGTGCGGATGCAGAGATCGCCTTGCGGCTCATTTTGCGCCATCGGAACGGTGGTGTCAGTCACTTGAAACTCTCCCAGCCGGCATCGGGCGCGAAGCGGCCGCCAAATTTCTGCTCGAGTGCTTGCAAGGTGGACACCACATTCTCGACACCGCGCGTGCGGGCGTAATTCAGCGGACCGCCACGGAACGGGGCATAGCCGGTGCCGAAGATCATCGCGCCGTCGACCACGTCTGCATTATCGACGATCCCTTCGCGCAGGCAGGCGACGCAGACATTCGACATCGGCAGCACCAGGCGGTCGATCATCTCCTGTGTCGGCTCGGCGGTCGATGTCACAGCGGACGTCTTGTCTGGCTTACCATCCTTCCACACGTAAAAGCCCTTGCCCGTCTTGCGGCCGAGTTCGCCCTTGGCGACCTTCTCGCGCAGCCAGGCCGGCGTCGGCGGCAGCAGGTCGCCGAACTTCGAGCGAAGCATGTCGCCGACGTCGAGGCAGATGTCGAGGCCGACCTGGTCGGCAAGCTCGATCGGTCCCATCGGCATGCCGAACTTCTTCGCCGCGGCGTCGATCACTGATTTGTCGACCTTCTCGTCCAACAGCAACATCGCTTCCAGCATGTAGGGCGTCAGCGCGCGGTTGACGAGGAAGCCCGGCGAGCTCTTCACCGATAGCGGCAGGCGGTCGATGGCGCCGACGAAGGCGAGCGCCTTTTTCAACAGCTCGGCGTCGGTGCCGTCATGGCTGACGACCTCGACGAGCTGCAATCGCGAGACCGGATTGAAGAAGTGCAGGCCGAGCAGGCGCTCGGGCTTTTCCAGCGTCGCGCGCAGATCCTGCAGCGGGATGCTGGAGGTGTTGGTCGCAAGGATTGCGCCCGCTTTCATCTTCGGCTCGATGCCGGCATAGACCTTCTGTTTCAGCTCGAGCTTTTCCGGCACCGCCTCGATGATGAGGTCGGCATTGCGCACGCCCTCGCCGTCCATATCCGCCATCAGCCGATCATGCGCATCGCGCACCTCCGTGCGCTTGCGGATGATCTTCCCATAGAGATCGTCGGCGCGCTTGATCGCGCCCGCGATCGGCTCCGGCTTCATGTCCGATAGCGTGACGCGCAGATCCTGCCGCGCGCACCAGGCGGCAATATCGCCGCCCATCGCGCCGGCGCCGATCACGTGGACATGCGCGATCCTGTTGCCGCTGCCTGCGAGCTTCTTCATCTGCTCGCGCAGGAAGAAGACGCGGATCAGGTTCTGCGCCGTCGGCGTCACCATCAATTCGGCGAAGGAACGCTTTTCCGCATTCAGCATCGCCGACTTTTCGCTGCCGTATTTTTCCCAGAGATCGATCAGCGCGTAAGGCGCGGGATAGTGCGCCTGCGGCGCGGCCTTGGCGGCCTCGCTGCGCATGCGCGAAGCGAGAAAGCCGCGCACCGGGCCGAAGTTCAGGAGCGTGTTGACCGACCCGGGCCTGGCGCGCTTCAGGCGGCCGAACACCGCGTCCTTCACCGCGTTTCTGACATGGCGCTCCTGCGTCACCGCATCGACCAGGCCAAGCGATTTGGCGCGGCGCGCATCGATGGTCTTGCCCGTCAGCATCAGGCTCATCGCCTGCACCGGATTGACGAGCTGCGTGAAGCGCACGGTGCCACCTAAGCCCGGATGCAGGCCGAGCATCACCTCGGGAAAGCCGAACCGCGCGTCATCGATGGCAATCCGCGATTGGCAGGCCAGCGCGACTTCGAGGCCGCCGCCGAGGCAGAAGCCGTGGATCACGGCGACCGTCGGCACGCGCAGCGCTTCGAGCCGGTCGATCACCGCATGCGCCCGGCCGATCTCGGCTTCGACCGCGCGTGCATCGCTGGCGCCGCGGAATTCGTTGACATCGGCGCCGGCGATGAAGCCGCTTGTCTTCGCCGAACGGATGACGAGGCCGGTCGGACGCTGGCTTTCGAGCGCGGCCAGCACCGCATCGAATTCCTCGAGCACCTCGGCGTTCAGCGTGTTGGCGCTGGCGCCTTCACGGTCGAACAGCAGCCAGGCGATGCCGTCGCCATCGCGCGTCAGCTTGAAATGCTTGTAGGGACCGGCTTCCGGCGCGGGCCCGAGTTCGAGCACGCGGTCGGCAAGGACGTTCATGATCGCAGAATCCATGATCACACCGTCTCGATCAGCATGGCGCCGCCCTGCCCGCCGCCGATGCATTCGGTGGCGATGCCGCGCCGCGTGCCGAGCCGCTTCATGGCGTTGACGAGATGCAGCACGATGCGGTTGCCGCTGGTGCCGACGGGATGGCCGAGGCTGATGGCGCCGCCATCGATATTCAGCTTCGCTCGATCGATCTCGCCCGCCGCGCCCTCGAGGCCGAGAATTTCGCGGCAAAATTTTTCATCGTTCCAGGCCGCAAGACAGCCGAGCACCTGTGTCGCAAAGGCCTCGTTCAACTCCCAGGTCTCGACGTCCTGCAGGGTCAGTTCGTTGCGCTTCAGCAGCGCGGTCGCTGACAGCACGGGGCCGAGCCCCATGATAGCAGGATCGAGCGCCGCCCACTGGCTGTCGAGGATGACGGCCTTCGGCTTCAGCCCGTGCTTTGCCACCGCCTCTTCGGACGCGAGGATCACCCAGGAGGCGCCGTCGGTGATCTGCGAGGAATTGCCCGCGGTGACCTGTCCCCACGGCCGCTCGAATACCGGCTTCAGTTTTGCCAACGTCTCCGGCGTCGAGTCCGGGCGGACGCCGTCATCGTGATCGTAGAACTTGCCGTCGCGCGAGAACGACGTCTCGACTTCGCCCTTCAGCCAGCCTTCGCTCTGCGCTTTTGCCAGGCGGCGGTGGCTCTCGGCGGCATAGGCATCCGATTGCGCGCGGGTGATGCCGAAGAGATGGCCGACGACCTTGGCGGTCTGGCCCATGTTGAGCTCGGTGATGGGATCGGTGAGCCCGCGCTCCAGGCCGATGATCGGCTTGAAATAGCCGGGGCGGAGCTTGAAGAAGGCGGCGATCTTCGCGCCCATGCTCTTGGCGCCGGCAAGGCCAGCAAACCAGCGCACGCCGGCGTTCGGCCAGACCAGCGGCGCATGGCTCAGCGCCTCGGCGCCGCCGGCGAGGATGAGATCGGCTGTGCCTTCGCGGATGTAGCGATAGCCGGTGTCGATCGACTGCATACCGGAGCCGCAATTAATCTGCACGGTAAAGGCGACCATCTTCTCGCCCATGCCGAGCCGCAGCGCCGCGACGCGCGCCGGGTTCATCTCGTCGGCAATGACATTGACGCAGCCGAGGACCACCTGGTCGAAGCTATCGGGCGCAAACGGCTGCCGCGCCAGCAGCGGCCGGCCGCATTGCACGGCGAGATCGACCGGCGTGAACGGTCCTGGACCGGAGCGCGCCTTCAGGAACGGCGTACGGCTGCCGTCGACGATAAAGACCGGTCGCGCCATCAGCTCGCAGCCCTCTGCATCACTTCGCTACCCTCCCAAATAGAGACGCTGTGTGATCTGTGCCATGTCGCTGAGCGACGCCGCGTGCCAGCTGTCGCCAAGCTTTTCTCTACATCTTTCATAAGGATAATAGGGCTCAAGCTGGTCCCGGGACCATAAAATTACCCGCTTGCGGTAATCAGAGTTCAATGTCCTTGCGAGCGCGATCTCGCTCGGAGAGAATGTACCTGTCTTTGACAACAATATATAGGCGCGTGCGATCTCAGGAGGAACGGCATCCGCCAACTTGCCGAGCTTCCGGATATCCTGATGATCAATTTCCCCCTCTGTCTTCGCCTCGCCAAACACGATTTGTACCGGTGATTCCTCGATCCCAAGCTTGCCCGCAACCACCACAAGGAAATCCGATTCGCAGACTTCGATTTCAGCACCATGCGGCCGAAAGTTAACCCCGGTAGAATACATCAGAGCGTCATCGTGGAGACTGTTTGAAAGCTGCTGCAGAGTGAGCGCGACGGGCACGCCGCCGAGTTGGTCGTCGTTCCGCCCGAAGATGCCGGATCGGCGGTAGCGCCAATCTCGGTCTTTGAGTTGCGGCGTCACGTCGTAACTGTGATCACAATACGGGCACGGCGAAACAGTCTTAACGTCGTCCAAATGCGCCCAGTGAGACAGCTGACAATTCGGGCAGATAAACTCCAAGCCCACACGGAACACGCGGCGCATCAGTAAATAACGCAACACATCATCGGGCTTCATATCGGCCTTTTCACGATATTCGATGTGTAGCCGCCTGAAAGCGTCAAACCCGACCACGCGAGCTGCGGTGTCACTGTCGCGGATCGTCTCTATTGCCCCGCTTCTTGTGAAGGACTCCTCAACGCCATACTTGCGCAGCAGGTTACGAACACCTCGGATTTTCAGCACGCGACAATCTTGCACACCACCCAGTTGCGCGATCAGGCGCGAAGCGCGCAGTCCAGCTTCCGAGCGCTCAATGTCGATGCCGGAAAGCGCAAAGAAGGATTTCATCCAGTCGAATACACGAAAAGCGCTGACCCGAAGCCGCTGGGTTGAAACTTGAGTTATAAAGGCTACGGCACCGCGGTCGAGCCGACCAAGCTGCGACCGAGCCGCGTCGTGGTGAAAATGAAAGTTCCGGCCATAAAATTCGTTGAGCCGCGGAACGAATGGCGTCTCGAACGTTAGCTCCGCATCTGGCGCCCCGTATTGGGTCGCGTCGACAACGACCGCGTATTTTTGACGCAGCGAATGCACGTCGTCATTGTCGAACGGACGATCGGGCAGCGCGAAGAATGCTTCTGCTTTGCCGTTGTCCTCGAGGTGGGTCGGGACTACATCTCGGTGCAATATTGAAAAGCTCGGCATTTGCGGACGAATATTTAGCCCGTTCCACAACATGGAGTCTCGACCATCATTCAAGCTGACTGTCAGTCCTCCTAAGTCCAAGTCGGGCCTCCAGCTGTCGTCGCGCGGAGTCTCCCCGCGCATCCAGAACGTGATGTGCGAGTCTCTGCCGAGAGCCGGCTTGCGAAACTTCTCGAGAAAGGCATTAGCGTACGCTCTAAGGCGCTCTCCATGGCTTTGATCGTAGAAGATAAGAGGCGCACCGGCGGCCCGAAGATTCCAGAACAGCGCCAATGAATCGAAATCCGCGACTGAGCCCAACATGATACCGGCACCAAGCCACCCAGCGCGAACTCTTGACCGCGTAGTATCGTAGCGCGTCAACCAAAGAGGTAGAATTGTTTCCAAGATTGTGGGCGGCAGTTCAGCGGCGATCAGAGTTTCCGGTATCCCGAATGTACTCTGCACGCTGCCTTGGTAGTCGGCGGTGTCTGTACTTGCAGGAGGATACCCACCAAATTGTATGGCGAAGAGCACGCTAAGAGGATCAGCCTCTTCCCATGTCGGCAGACATACGTTTTTTCCAAACTTCTCGTCCTGGCGTCCTGCAATGCGTCTCAAGACATGTCGGATATCAGCAAATTCGCAGTCTTGCTGATGAAAGATGGAGTCGCTCCAACGATGATGCTTCAGGTAGGGAAAGCGTTCAATGAAGGCTTTGGTCGTCTCGTCTGGACGAACTGGTAGCAGTACGTCTACAGCGAAGCACGACACTAGCATGTCGGCTAATTCGGTGTCGTAGGCTGGAATTACGCAGTTGTAGGAACCGCCCCATAGGCAGGTATTCCAACGCGCCATTTCAACCAGCAGCGCCATGTCACGCTCTTGGACGACCCAACCTATGCGAACGGGCCGATAGTCGAGCCAGATGCGAGGCGGATTACTCATCGTGCCGCAATTTTCCTTACGGCGAGGTCAACAGGCGTGAACGGTCCTGGACCGGAGCGCGCCTTCAGGAACGGCGTACGGCTGCCGTCGACGATAAAGACCGGTCGCGCCATCAGCTCGCAGCCCTCTGCTCTCCCAATTCCTGGAAGAACTGATGCACGTCGGCACCCTTCCTGTAAATCGGCGACAGCGCCTCGGGCGCGAAATCGTCGACCTCGATCACCGCGGCGACCGCCGCGCGGGCGGCGACTAGCTTATCGGCATCGGATTGCGTGATGACGCCCTTCTTCACCGCTTCATCCGGATCGCGCAGGCGCGCGGCGCGCATCTGCTTCGCGATATCTTCGGTCGCGGCGACCAGGCGGAAGGCCTTTTCCAGCCGCGCCACGCCGCCGTCGTCCTCGACGAAGGCGAGATCGGGGGTGACTCGATCGCGCGCGTCCGATGGCTCCAGCACAAGGGCGGCACACTGATGCACGACGCGGTCGGAGGGGCCGAGCACACGGGCGCCGAACGGTTGGATCAAGAACTTCAGGATTACAGCCACGAACCGGTTCGGCAGGTTGGCGAGAATCTCCGCAAAACGGTTCTCGATGGTTTTGAAGCCGCTCGCCATGCACCATTCGAGCGCGGCGAAATCTTCCTTCTGCCGGCCTTCATCCTGCCAGCGCTTCAGCGCGGCGGAGAGCAGATAGAGCTCGGAGAGGATGTCGCCGAAACGGGCCGAGAGCATCTCCCTGCGCTTGAGCGCGCCGCCGAGCGTGAGCAGCGCCATGTCGGCGCAAATTGCGAAGGCTGAGGAATAGCGCGAGAGCTGGCGGTAGAATTTCGTGGCATCGCCCGCATCGGGCGCCGGCGCGAACAAGCCGAAGGTCCAACTCCGGCCCATGGCGCGGAACAGGGTCTTGAAGGTGTGGCCGATGTGCTTCCACAACGCCTTGTCGAAGGCATCCAGGCCCTTGGTGCGGTCGGCTTCGCCGAGCGCTGTCATCTCCTCCAGCAGGTACGGATGCGCGCGGATCGCACCCTGGCCGAACACGATGAGATTGCGGGTGAGTATGTTGGCGCCTTCCACGGTGATGCCGACCGGCACCGCGCGATGCAGATTGCCGAGATAATTCTGCGGGCCGTCGATCACGGCCTTGCCGCCATGGATGTCCATGGCGTCGTCGATCGCGATCCGCATCCGCTCGGTGGCGTGCAGTTTCATGATGCCGGAGATGACCGCGGGGTGATGGCCGGCGTTCAGCGCGGCGCAGGTCAGCCGCCGCGCGGCGTCGAGCAAATAGGTGGTGCCGACGATCCGCGCCAGCGGCTCCTCGACGCCTTCGAATTTGGAGATCGAGATGCCGAACTGTTCGCGGGTACGGGCATAGGCGCCGGTAGTGCGCGCGGCATAGGCGGCGCCGGCGGCCGACAATGACGGCAGCGAGATGCCGCGGCCGGCGGCGAGCGCCGTCATCAGCATCTTCCAGCCCTCACCGAGCCGCTCCTTGCCGCCGACGATGTAGTCGAGCGGGATAAAGACGTCGCGGCCCCAGTTCGGGCCGTTCTGGAAGACCTGCATTGCCGGCAGATGGCGGTGGCCAATCTCGACGCCAGGCAGGTGGGTCGGGATCAGTGCAACGGTGATGCCGAGCTCTTCCTGGTCGCCGACGAGATGATCGGGATCGTAAGCCTTGAAAGCGAGGCCGAGCAAGGTGGCGACCGGGCCGAGCGTGATGTAGCGCTTGTGCCAGTTGAGGCGCAGGCCGATCACTTCGTTGCCCTCGAAATTGCCCTTGCAGATGATCCCGGTGTCGACCATCGAGGCCGCATCCGACCCTGCTTCGGGGCTGGTGAGGCCGAAGCACGGGATGTCGCGGCCGGAGGCCAGGCGCGGCAGCCATTTCTCCTGCTGCTCCCTGGTGCCGAAGCGCATCAGGAGCTCGCCGGGGCCGAGCGAGTTCGGCACCATCACGGTGACGGCGGCGGTCAGCGAGCGCGAGGAGAGTTTTCGCACCACCTCGGAATGCGCGTAAGGCGAGAAGCCGAGGCCGCCGAACTCCTTCGGGATGATCATGCCGAAGAATTTCTCGCGCTTGATGAAATCCCAGACCTCGCGCGGCAGGTCGCGCCATTCCCAGAAAATCTTCCATTCGTCGAGCATTTTGCAGAGCTCGTCGACGGGGCCGCTGAGGAAGGCCTTTTCCTCTTCCGTCAATTCGGCTTGCGGATAGGCCAGCAGCTTCGGGTGCCGTCGCGAACTTGGTTGGAATTTGTCCGTCGCGAGTCTCCGGTGAACGGATGATATCTGCTCAGGCGGCAAGATCAACCGGCTGAGCAATGGGCTTGCTGGCGAGGGTCTGCCAGCCGTCGA
>NZ_JBVAPG010000390.1:0-1513 GCF_055413685.1 Bradyrhizobium sp. LeoA1Lang
CCCTCGTTTGCGCAGCAGCGGCTCTGGTTTTTGGCGCAGCTGGATGCGGGCAGCACGCACTATCACATCCCGCTGGGATGGCGGCTCAAGGGTGTGCTCGACCGCAGCGCCTGGCAGCGCAGCCTGGACCGGTTGGTGGCGCGGCATGAGGCGCTGCGGAGCATTTTTATCCCGGCAGAGGGTGAACCTCGGGTTGAGGTTCTGCCACCGGAGGCGGGGCTGCCGGTTGTGGAGCACGATCTGCGGGGCCGGGCAGATGCGGAGGCGGCGCTATCGGAGCTGTGCCAGGACGAGGCGAAGACGCCGTTCGATCTGGCGCGCGGCCCGCTGATCCGCGGCCGGCTGATCCGCACCTGCGAAGAGGAGCACGTCTTCCTGCTGACCCAGCATCATATTGTCTCGGACGGCTGGTCGCTGGGCGTCCTGGTGCGTGAGCTCAGTTGCCTGTACCGGGCGTTCCTGGCTGGACAAGACGATCCGCTGCCGCCGCTTGCGATCCAGTATCCGGACTATGCCGCCTGGCAGCGGCAGTGGCTTGCTGGCGCGCGGCTGCAGAAGCAGGCGGAGTATTGGCGCAACACCCTGGCGGGCGCCCCGGCCCGTCTTGCGCTGCCGACGGACCGGCCGCGGCCGGCTCGGCAGTCGTTTGCCGGGGCCAGGGTGCCTGTTGTCATCGATGCGGCTCTGACGCGGGAGCTGAAGCGGCTGAGCCGGCAGCATGGCACGACGTTGTTTATGACGGTGCTGGCGGCGTGGGCCGCGGTGCTGTCGCGTCTGTCAGGACAGGACGACCTTGTGATTGGGGTGCCGTCCGCCCATCGCGGTCGGCGCGAGATCGAAGAGTTGGTCGGCTTCTTCGTCAACACCTTGGCACTTCGCCTTGACCTGTCGGGCGCGCCGAGCGTGGCAGAGCTGTTGGAACGGACGCGGTGCACGGCCCTGGCGGCGCAGGAGCATCAGGACCTGCCGTTTGAGCAGGTGGTGGAGATCGTGCAGCCGCCACGGCAGCTTGATCACACGCCGCTGTTCCAGGTGATGTTGGCCTGGCAGAACAACGCCGCTCCGTCGTTCGACCTTCCCGGGCTGAGCGTGGAGGCGGCGGGGGATGAGTACGATCAGGTCAAGTTTGACCTCGAGCTGAGCCTCGGCGAGCATGGCGCGGTGATCGCCGGGACGCTGGGCTATGCGACGGCGCTGTTCGATCAAGCGACCATCGAGCGGCAGCGAGGCTATTTGCTGGCGCTGCTGCGGGCGATGGTGGCCGATGCGCAGCAGCCGGTGGGGCGGATTGAGCTCTTGTCGGCCGCTGAGCGCGCGTATCTGCTGGAGGAGCTGAACCGGACCGCGGCGGCCTATCCGTCGGAGCGGTGCATCCACGAGCTGTTTGAGGCGCAGGTGCGCCAGGCGCCGGATGCGGTGGCGGTGGTCTATGCGGACGAGTGCTTGAGCTATGGCGAGCTCAATGCGCGGGCGAACCGGCTGGCGCATCATCTGATCGGGCTCGGGGTGAGGC
>NZ_JBVAPG010000391.1:0-1497 GCF_055413685.1 Bradyrhizobium sp. LeoA1Lang
GCTTCTCGAAACTGAAGCGTTTCAGGCGCGTTGCTACGCGCTACGAAAAAACCGCACGAAATTACTTCGCTGTCGTCGCTATCGCCGCAACTCTGCTCTGGCTAAGATAACTGTCCACGCGACCTAGTGCTCACGCCGTCGCAGACTTCGATCGGCGCAACCCGTGTCTTCCTGGCCCCCAAGCCCGGCTTGCGCTGTTCGGACGGCCGGCCCGGACACGGGTCGGCCGTGTCCTTTCGGCGCACGAACGCAACGCGCGGTCGTCGTCCCGACCAGGAAGGATCCTCTCATTGGCCCCCGCCCTGTTGCAAAGATGCATCCAACTCGTGGTCGTCGGTCTTGCGATTACGGCGCTGTCATGCACAGCGCGAGCCGGTGCAGAAGATCGGGGAACGCCGGAAGAGCGCGAGGCCTGCACACCCGATGTCTTCCGATTTTGCTCCGGTTCCATCCCGGACACCGACCAGATTGTTTCGTGCCTTCACGCAAATAAGCGGCGGTTGAGCGAAAAATGCCGCGGTGTGATGTCGGTTCGGAACTCAAAAATGCCGGATCGAAGTACCAAATGATGAGAGATGCACGTCTGCAGATCAGATGCTTTGAGTCACGGAGGAGGATCGATGGTGAGTCCGCGTACGCTCTCCACGAGGGCGATGTCCAGAACGACACGGCGTCTGCTCGTGATCGGTCTGCTGACGCTGCTCGCATCCGCGCCCTCGTTCGCTGTCGCCGCCCCTTCTGCTCCTGAGGCTTCTTCCGGCCAGGAGCAGGCCACCGAGCCTGACGACAAGGCGGTCGCCCACCAAATAGAGCTGTTCCGGACCGCCCAGGTCTCGCTCAGCCGGGCCATCGAGATCGCCGAGCGGGCGCATACCGGCGCGAGGACCTCCGATGTCAGCTTCGATGGGGGATCGGGTGCGCCGGTGTACCGGGTCAGGACGTTTCATGACGGCCAGCTCTGGGAACATGCCATCGATGCTGCCACCGGCGAGATCTCGACGGATCGGCTGGTGTCGTCCCTGAAGGAACTCAATGCGGAGGACCGCACCAATATCGCCTCGCTGTCGGGTGTTGACCAGCAGTTATCGGATGCAGTGCGGGTAGCGGAACGCGCCGCCTCGGGCAAGGCAATCAGCGGAGGCCTGACACGCGAACGCGGCAAGCTGAGCTTCGTGGTCATCATCGTCAGCGGACTGGATCTGAAGCAGGTGATCCTCGAACCGCCCCGCCGTAAGGGGCGTTGAGGCTCAACCCTTCTCCCCTTGTGGGAGAAGGTGGCGCGAAAGTCCTGACCGGCTACATGGGTAACAGAATAGACCGGCGACATGGGTAACAGGTCAACTGGTCGGCAAGGAGGACCTTGCCGATGCGGTGGAAGGAGACCTGTACCGTGGAAGAGCGGATGCGGTTTGTGGTGGCGGTTGAGAAGCGCGAGGAATCGTTTGCGGCGACCTGCCGGCGGTTCGGCGTGAGCCGCCGGATCGGGTACAAGTGGCT
>NZ_JBVAPG010000392.1:0-1493 GCF_055413685.1 Bradyrhizobium sp. LeoA1Lang
TGCACAACAGAAACCCGAAGCCCTTCAAATGGACCAAGTCAGCCGATCAGATTTTGGCTTCCGTCAAACGCTTCTGCCACAAAGCTCAACAGACTTTATGTGGCGAACTTTAGATTCACGTGACTAGTAGCCGAGGGCGCTAAGGTCGTAATTACTGATATTCTTCACGCAGAAGGGGAAACTCTCGCTGCTGAACTAGGCACTTCCGCCATCTACGTGCGCCAGGACGTCACCCAGCCGGCGGAGTGGGCCAGGGCGGTCGCGGTCGCCGAAAGCAGCTTCGGCGCGCTGCATGGGTTGGTCAACAATGCTGGGATCGCCAGCATGGCCTCCATCGAGCAGCTCTCGCTCGATCAGTGGAATAGAACCATTGCCGTCAATTTAACCGGTGTGTTCCTCGGAATGCAGGCGGCCCTGCCGGCAATTCGGCGCGCGGGCGGCGGTTCGATCGTCAACATCTCATCGGTCGAGGGGCTGCGGGGCACTGCCGGGCTTCATGCCTATGTGGCTTCTAAGTTCGGCGTGCGGGGCATAACAAAGTCTGCTGCGCTGGAGGCAGCCGCCTCTGGCGTCCGCGTCAACTCGATTCATCCCGGCTTCATTACCACGCCCACTACCGAGCGTTTCGATCCCTCTCTTTTCCCTATTCCTCTGGGCCGGACAGGCTGCCCGCAGGACGTGTCGCATGCAGCCTTATTCCTACTCAGCGACGAGTCCAGCTATTTTACCGGTTCCGAGATCGTCGTCGATGGCGGTTTGACGATCGGCGTTCCGCACAGATGGCAGGCAGCCGAGAATATCTTTTGATGAATACCAACTGACAGTCTAAGCCAGGGCAACAAAATGCTGCGGTTCGCCGTCTCAGCTCTCGGGGTCTTCGGACCGTATGGCCAACGGTAACGTCTCCGGCGGATCGCAGTTGGCGCCAGCAGCAGCGGAGGCGCCCGCAAAGCGCGAAGAGTGCTTGCAGCTGGAGCAGAAGGAGCTCTTGCGGGCGCCGCATTTGGGTGAAGCGAGCGAGAAGACCAGGTTCTGCCTGCGCGGGAGCGGGACGACGCTCGACGAGAAGAGCATTGAGAACTGCGCGCTTGTTGAACAAGGCGACGAACCAGCGCTTTGTGGATGGCATAGCGTAATGCGCGCCGTGGGTTCTCGTGTGCTAACTGGGCTCCAGCGTGGGCCACACTTGCTGGGTCGCAGGCACCTTCGAACTGGTCGGCGGCAGGCGCACGGATGGGGCCAACACGCGAGGAGCAAGCTGCGCAATTGCCACTATTTAGGCGGGCGGTTCGCGCCAGCAGTTGGAGGGTGTCAGAAAGAATGTGTAAGCAGGTTTCTGTGAGTTTACCTTACCGAGGAGACTCAGATGACGACCGACACGACGATTACACCTGAACTGCTGGATCAACTGCTTGCTAACTATGAGAAGCCTGAAGACCTCACAGGTGCAGACGGGCTTTTCAAGCAGCTGAAGAAGGCGCTGATTGAGCGGG
>NZ_JBVAPG010000393.1:0-1460 GCF_055413685.1 Bradyrhizobium sp. LeoA1Lang
TCGTGCCACAATGGCCGGCGGTGGGCGTGCTCTTGGTCGATGCTTGCATCAGACTCTCCGATGGTTCGAGTGTGGAAACCCAAACCTACCGGAAAGGGCGCGCTCACCGCCCCATGGAATCTACGAGGCTGTGAATCTTTCTTATGGCAGAGCGCAAAGTGGCTGTGATTCTCTGCGGTGATGGATTCGCAGGAGGGCATGATGGTTGGTGGCGGACTATTTGGAGATCTGCCGGAACGAGCGGAGCCACGGGCCGAAGCAGTGCGGCGCGGAGCGCCGCGGCTGCGCGAGCCGATGCGCGACCAGGTCGAACTGCGCGCGGTCGATATCGACAGCCTGATCGGGCAGGATCATCCGGCGCGGGTGATCTGGGCCTATGTCGAAGGGCTCGAGCTGAGCGAGCTGGAGGATCGGGTCAAGGCGCGGGAGAACAGGCCCGGCCATCCGGCGCCTTCGCCGCGGCTGCTGCTGGCACTTTGGCTGTACGCCACGAGCGACGGCGTTGGCAGCGCGCGGGCGTTGGACCGGCTCTGCGACAGCCATGACGTCTATCGCTGGCTCTGTTGCGGGGTGTCGCTGAACTATCACACGCTGTCGGACTTCCGGGTCGGTTGTGCCGATCTGCTCGACCGCTTGCTGAGCGAACATCTGGCGGCGCTGAGCAAGGCGGGGCTGGTCGATCTGGAGAAGTTGGCCCAGGACGGGGTGCGGATCCGGGCCCATGCGGGGACCGGATCGTTCCGGCGAGAGGCGACGCTGGACCGGCAGATGGCGCAGGCTAAGGCCGTGGTGGAAGAACTCAAGCGCGAGGTCGATGCGGATCCGGAAGCCAGCAACCGGCGCATCCGGGCCGCCAGGGAGCGCGCGGCGCGCGACCGCAGTGAGCGGGTGCAAGCGGCGCAAACGGCGCTGGCCGAGCTCAAGCGCAAGCGAAAGCAGCTCGACGACAAGGGCGGCAATGGCAAGCAGCCGAAGGAGCCGCGGGCCTCCACCACGGACCCGCAGGCGCGGGTGATGAAGATGGCGGATGCCGGCTTCCGCCCGGCCTACAATGTGCAGGTGGCCAGCGCGGCGGGACAACCGATCGTGGTCGCGGTCGATGTCGACAACAACGGATCAGATCGCGGCCTGATGCGGCCGATGCTGGAACGAACGCGCGCCCGGCTGAAGCGCTTTCCCCGCCGCCATCTCGTCGATGGCGGGTTCTGCAGCGCAGAGGACATCGAGTGGGCGCATGGCCAGGGCATCAGGTCTATTGTCCACCGACCAAATCCAGGAGCGGCGTCGATCCTTTCTTGCCGCGGAGCAGCGATGGCCCGGGGGTATTGGCCTGGCGGAGGGTGTCAGAAAGAATGTGTAAGCAGGTTTCTGTGAGTTTACCTTACCGAGGAGACTCACATGACGACCGACACGACGATTACACCTGAACTGCTGGATCAACTGCTTGCTAACTATGAGAA
>NZ_JBVAPG010000394.1:0-1450 GCF_055413685.1 Bradyrhizobium sp. LeoA1Lang
AGAATGCGGCGAACCGCCTCAAGCTTGAACTCTCGGCTGAAAACACGGGGGGATTTGTTGGGCATACGTTCTCCGTTAGAGAACTGTCCCTAATTTCCCGTGTCTCACTTTTGGGGGGCACTCCAGTACACCAGCGATGATCGCATCAATAAATTCGTCGCGCAGGCCCCCGCCGAACCTCCTTCTTGGACAATTTGTTAATCACGAGGAGATCGACGCCGCTTGATCGCGTGGGCCACCACAACGGTAGCATCGGTAAGCCTATTAGCACCAAGCTTGCAGAACATGGCGCCGCTGCCGGGTGTGCTCGCATATCGAAATCTCGTGCCCCGTCGCAATGTCCAGCGCGAGCATGGTTCTCATGCCGTCGCGCCCTTCAGGTTTGCTGAACGAAGCCGCCGACGTGCACGCCTTGCCGCATGAGACTCCTGGGGTAAGTCGGCGAGCAGCTCACAAGCGTCCTGTTTCGCCGGTAGAGGATTGCCGCGACGCGCTTCGGATCGATGTCGGCAAGCTTGGTGATCATGACCGTGATCCTCTAGAGCGGGATGGGATTAGATTGAATCGATTGAGGATTCCCAAATCAGATCGGTTCTGATTCAACATGCTGGCTGGGAAGGAGGCCGGCATGGATGGGGCGAGCGTATTCGACTGATCTGCGTGAGCGCGTGGTTGACGCCGTCTGCGAGGGCGGCCTGTCGTGCCATCAGGCGGCGGCGCAATTTGGTGTAGGCATCAGCACGGTCATTCTCTGGGTGCAGCGCTTTCGCGCGACCGGCAGCGTCGAGCCGGATCAGATCGGCGGCTACAAGCCGAAGAAGATTTCGGGAAAGCATCGTGATTGGCTGGTGCAACGGTGCCGGACGGCGGATTTCACCTTGCGCGGGCTGGTGGCCGAGCTTGCCGAGCGTGGTCTGAAGGTCGATTACCGGACGCTGTGGGACTTCGTCCACGCCAAGAAGCTCAGTCACAAAAAAAGACGCTGATTGCTGCCGAGCAGGACCGTCCCGATGTTGCCCGTCGGCGGACGCAATGGAGCAAATATCGGGAGCGGATCGATCCGTCTCGCCTGGTGTTCATCGACGAGACCTGGACCAAAACCAATATGGCGCCGCTGCGGGGCTGGGCGCCGCGCGGTCAAAGGCTCAAGGCCAAGGTGCCACATGGCCACTGGCAGACCATGACCTTCCTGGCCGCCTTGCGCCACGATCGCGTCACGGCCCCGTGGCTCATCAATGGGCCGATCAATGGCGAAACCTTTCAAACCTACGTCGAAAAGGTTCTAGTCCCGACATTGCCGCCCGGCGACATCGTGATCATGGACAACCTCGGCTCGCACAAGGGCAAGGCCGTACGTCGCGCCATCCGTGCCGCCGGTGCACGGTTGTTCTTCCTACCGAAATACTCACCCGATCTGAACCCGATCGAGCAGTTCTTCGCCAAACTCAAG
>NZ_JBVAPG010000395.1:0-1450 GCF_055413685.1 Bradyrhizobium sp. LeoA1Lang
GACGGCTGGCAGACCCTCGCCAGCAAGCCCATTGCTCAGCCGGTTGATCTTGCCGCCTGAGCAGATATCATCCGTTCACCGGAGACTCGCGACGGACAAATTCCAACCAAGTTCGCGACGGCACCTTCTTGGGGGTGTTCGGCTATCAATTTCAGACAATAGTCCACGGCGACGTCATCTGATTGATCGCCGAGCCGCTTAAGAAGAAAATGCAGGAGGGTCTTATCCAGCTGTTCTTGCTTGATGAAATGATCTAGAAAAATCTCTCGGATAACCGGGTGGGGGGTACCTGCTTCTTGCGGAGGAAGAGAAACCGGAATCGAGGGGAACGTATCTCGGATGAACTCTCTTAGCTCCTTTTGATATCTTTGCTGAACTTTGTTTATGAGTGGATTGACGCCTTCGATCTTGTCTCTGACGTCGCCCGCGGCTGAAACTGATGTCTTGGCCGATTGCAAGTTCAGGCCTCGGCGTCTTAACAGTTGAGCGAGGAACATCAGTGCAGATTTTCCACCCGGATGACTTCGACAAAAGATCCGAATGTCATCGACGTAGCGGATGAAGTCGATTTCATTGTCGATCATGGTTCGATCGATTGGATTCAAGTATACTTTCGCGAGAATGTCGGAGGCTGAGAACCCCTGTGGTAGTCCGCGGCCGGGTAGAACGCACCAGCGGTTTAGACAACGTCCCAAGAGCTGGGTGATCTCTTCGCTACATCCAAGATTTCGTAAATCCGAAAAAAGCAATTCCAGATCGATGTTTTCGTAGAATCCTGTCACATCTGTAATGACAACATGTGTTGCGCCACCATCGATTCTTTCAATGCTCGCTTTCCTAAAGGCGGTCCAAGCATTGAATGTATTTGTAAACCAATCGACTCGTCGAAGCGATCCAGACAAGCGATACGAGAAGTCTACAAGGCCTTGAGACCACAGTAGGCCGCTGTTGATTGTAGGAAGGAGAGTGCCGACAAGCGCGGCGTAAACTAGTCGATCCTCTAGATTTAACATTGCGCCGGGCCGAACGGCCCCATTGCCCTTCGGAATGTCGGCGATCGTTGCTGAGCCCGGTTGGTAACCTTGGCGGATTTTGGCTTTCAACCGATCAAGCCAAGGATTTAGGTCTGCCTCTACTAGCTCGACTTCTAACGGGCTATGAACAAAAACGCGCCCATTCTGTATGTCGCTCTTGGTGCGCCGCCAAGCGAGATCAAGGTCCAGTCGGTCGAGAGCAGAGGCCATGACAGGCTATATGCTTTAGGTTGAATAGTAGAGTGGATAAAAGTCGATCCTATATATGAAAGGGGATGGCTGAAGCCATCCGGGGATGTCCCGGGTTCTGTTGAATTACTGAAGAGGTCGGCGTTGCCCACCTTGAGCCGGTAGGCTCGGGGTGCTGATTCCACAAAGGAGAGCAACGCCATGACGAGAGATATCACACCGGCTGG
>NZ_JBVAPG010000396.1:0-1449 GCF_055413685.1 Bradyrhizobium sp. LeoA1Lang
GAGCTATGGCCGAAATTGGGTGATGGGGCTGATCAGGCGGCGCGGTTAGCTGGCGTCGTCGATTCTGCGACGCCGTCGGTAAATTTGACGCCGGCAATGACCCTTGGCAACTGATTTTCGCCCTTCAGCCGGCGCCAGGTTTTGGCGGCGCTCATGACGAGCTTGAAGACCATGAGCCTTGCCGTCTTGTGCGACAGGCTTCCCTTGGAGCGGACGGTCCGGTGGCGGACTGTGGCGAAGACGCTTTCGATCGGGTTGGATGTGCGCAGGTGGTCCCAATGCTCGGCCGGGAAGTCGAAGAAGGCCAGCAACTCGTCGCGGTCCTTCGTCAGGCAGTCGACCGCCTTTGGGTATTTGACGGCGTACTTGTCGACGAAGACGCCAATCGCAGCTTCGGCGCTCGCCCGATCCGGCGCATCGCGGATCTCGCGGAGATCGGCCTTCATGTTCGGCTGCACCGACTTCGGCACCTTATTGAGCACGTTCAGGACCTTGTGCTGCCAGCAGCGCTGATGACGGGTGGAAGGAAAGAGTTCTTCCAGGGCCTTCCAGAAGCCGAGCGCACCGTCGCCGACAGCGATCCGCGGCGCGATGGACAGCCCGCGCGCTTTCAGATCGACGAGCAGTTCGCGCCAGCTCTGCGCGCTCTCCCGTACGCCGACCTGAAAGCCGACCAGTTCCTTCCTGCCTTCCGGCGTCGCACCGATGACGACCAGCATGCAGGCGGCATCCTCCTCCATGCGCGCCTGAAGATAGACACCGTCGGCCCAGATGTAGACGTAGCGCCGGGCCGACAGGTCGCGCCGTTGCCAGCGATCATAGTCGACCTGCCACTCCTCCTTCAGCCGTCCGACCACCGACGGCGACAGGTTCGGGGCATCCTTGCCGAGCAAGGCGCCAAGCGCCTCCTGGAAATCGCCGCTCGAGATGCCGCGCAGGTACAGAACCGGCAGCAGGGCATCCAGGCTCTTCGTCCGCCGTGCCCATCTTGGCAGGATCGCCGACGTGAACGTGATGCGATCCTCGCCCGAGGCCTCCAAACCCCGGTCGCGTACCTTGGCTCGCCGGACCTCGACAGGACCAATCCCTGTCTGGATCGAACGAGACGGGCCAAAGCCATGCCGGACAAGCCGGTCACGCCCATCCGGCAGCTTCAAATCGGCATGATCGCTCAGAAAGTCGGCGACCTCCGCCTCGATCGCCCGCGCAAGAAGCTGGCGTGCTCCATGCCGCAAAATACTCGTCAGTGGATCATCCATCGCGCCAGGCTGGCGAAGCTCTACAATCTTGCTATTCTCGTTCATGGCGTATCGCTCTGCATAAGAGATCCCATGGGGTGGATTGCAGTCGTATTTCTTGCAGAATAAGGCTGCCTAAACACTCATCCCGAAGGTGATCATGCATACGACCGGACGATCCGCCCACCCGACCACCATCCGCACCGATCTT
>NZ_JBVAPG010000397.1:0-1416 GCF_055413685.1 Bradyrhizobium sp. LeoA1Lang
AGCCGCCAGCCGAAGCCGACATTCAGCGCCATTTCCGCGTCAGCCCGCCGTCAGTCCACCAAATGATCGTCACCCTCGAACGAAACGGCTTCATTCGCCGTCAGCCCGGCGTTCCCCGAAGCATCGAAATTCTCCTGCCACCCGAAAACTTGCCGATCCTCGAATGGCTCGGTATCAAAACGTCAAAATCACTGTGATGAACCACTAGTTGGCCTCGGCCGCTTGATGGATTTCGTCGCTCGTGAGGCGAACCTCAAGGTCGGCGCTCTCACCGTCATTTCCACTCACGCCGAAATCGACCAGCCGCGACGGAATGGAAAGTCGGCGAGCCGTTCCGATATCGGCGCGATGATCACCAAGTTCGATCAGGCCGCGGCCCCTCTCGCCGCGTGAGGGCCGGAGAAGGGAAGTTCGAGGGTCTGCTGGTCGTCATCGCGGGCCGCGAGACCGTAGATGTGATTCACGCCGGAGATGAACTCGGCCTGGCCGCCATAGCTCGGATGACGCACGACTTCTACTGTGACATCGAGGCCGTTTAGAGCGATACCAGCATCGCGTCCGATCGCCACGATCCTGCGCGGTTTGATCATCGCAATGAGAGCCATGAGCAACGGCCACGTGGCCTCCCGCTCGGCCCTGGTGTGGCACCGATTCGAGAAGGGGTCATCGGCTTCGTGCGGATGGAGTGGAAATATATTCCACAATACGGCGGGCTCGCCGATCCGGGTCAGAACGCTCCAGACGATGGCGGCGGTGCGCTCGGCGACCACCGGGCCTCGCGTCGCACGATCCAATGAGATGCCACCCATGAGAGCCGCCGCTTGACTAAGGTGAACCTCGTCGGTCAAAGGCACGCCCGTTCTGCGACCTCCGCGATATCCAAGATCGCGCGCGATCCAAATCGTATCGACCTGTGTGGCTATAGCTGCCTCGAGGCATCGTACGAGATTGCGCCGCCGGACGCGCGCCGCGTCGGCTCGATCATGAGTCGGACAGCAGTCGGCATAGGGGTTAAACACCGAAGGAAGACGGATTTGAGCAAGGACTTCGGCAAACGATCTGGGCGTTTTCACGGGAGTGTCTCGATTCTAAGGCGGCGATTGTTCGTATCGATATGAAGACGCCCACGCCGATGCTCGCGCAGAAAGCGGAAAGCGGCATAGCCCTGCAAGATCGCTTCTTCCCAAAGCCACAGCGGAATTTGCTCGGCTTCATATCCAGCGACGAACTGGCGGACATGCTTCAGCATATCGAACGGCAGTTCGCCTACCTTCACGTCGGCGAAGAAGTCTAGTACCCGGAATCAGAGCTGAGTGATACGGCGCCCTGTGAAGCGGCGTTGACGGACCTTTTTCTTGGTCCAGACGAAGGGCTCGGCTTTGTCGTTGTACGCGTTGACGTAGGCATCGATGTGTT
>NZ_JBVAPG010000398.1:0-1402 GCF_055413685.1 Bradyrhizobium sp. LeoA1Lang
TATGAGGCGCCGCAGGGCGAGATCGAGACCGCGCTGGCCAAGCTCTGGGCCGAGCTTCTGGGGCTGGAGCGGGTCGGACGCCACGACCACTTCTTCGCGCTGGGCGGCCACTCGCTCTTGGCGGTGCAGCTGATGGAGCGGCTGCGGCGGCTGTCGCTGGGCATCGAGGTGCGGACCTTGTTCGCCAGGCCGGTGCTGGCCGATCTGGCCGCGAGCCTGGGCAGCCATCACGAGGTGGCGGTCCCGGCCAACCTGATCACGGCGAGAAGTAGCGCGATTACGCCGCCGATGCTGCCGCTGATCGAGCTGGCGCAGGGAGAGATCGACCGGATTGTCGCCACGGTGCCCGGTGGTGTCGGCAACATCCAGGATATTTATGCCTTGTCGCCGCTGCAGGACGGCATCCTGTTCCATCATTTGCTGGCCAGCCAAGGCGATCCGTACCTGCTGGTCAGTCAGATGGCGTTTGCCGACCGTGGGCTGTTGGACCGCTATCTTGCCGCGGTTCAGCGGGTGGTGGATCGGCACGACATTCTGCGCACCTCGTTCGTGTGGGAGGGCGTGTCGCGCCCGGCCCAAGTGGTGTGGCGCAACGCGCCGCTGGAGGTGAGCGAGGTTGAGCTGGATGGCTCTGAGGGTCCTGGCCCCGCGCAGCTCAGGCTGAGGTTTGATCCGCGCCGGCACCGCATCGATCTTGGCCGGGCGCCGCTGTTGCGGTTTGTGATTGCGCGCGAGCCCGGCAGCGCGCGCTGGCTATTGCTGCAGCTGCAGCACCATTTGATCGGCGATCACACGACATCGGAAGTGATGCATGCCGAGGTGCGGGCCGAGCTGGAGGGGCGGGCGCATGAGCTGATAGCCCCGCAGCCGTTCCGCAATCTGGTGGCGCAGGCGCGGCTGGGCGTTGGAGCAAAGGCGCATGAAGAGTTCTTCCGAGGTCTGCTCGCAGACATCGCTGAGCCGACCCTGCCGTTTGGGCTGAGCGAGGTCCACGGCGACGGCAGCCGGTCCCATGAGGCGCGGCGGATGCTGCCGCAGGCGCTCAACGCGCGATTGCGCAGCCAGGCGCGGCGGCTGGGGGTGAGTCTGGCCAGCCTGTGCCATCTGGCGTGGGGGCAGGTGGTGGCGCGCAGCAGCGGCCGCGAGCAGGTGGTGTTCGGCACGGTGCTGTTCGGCCGCATGCATGGCGGCGCCGGCGCCGACCGCGCCATGGGCCTGTTCATGAACACCCTGCCGCTGCGGCTTGACCTTGACGGCACCGCGGTCGAGGCGAGTGTGCGGGCCACCCACGCCCGGCTGGCCGAGCTCTTGGCGCACGAGCATGCCTCGCTGGCCTTGGCGCAACGCTGCAGCGCCGTTGCGGCGCCGGCGCCGCTGTTCAGTTCGCTGTTGAACTACCGCC
>NZ_JBVAPG010000399.1:0-1400 GCF_055413685.1 Bradyrhizobium sp. LeoA1Lang
GCTATTTGATGCACACATCTTTGTTGCGAAGATCGGCGAAGACTGATTCCCTGGCGGGAGGCAGTCTTGTGGAGAGCGGTCTTATGTCGATGGAGGTGGGGCTGGGGCGATTTGGCGATCGTCGCCTGGAAAAAGGGGGGCCGCATTGCATGTGGCGCTCGTTGGAAGGCCTGGTTCGTGCATTCGACGCCTTGCAGGGAACCGAGCGCAGGAGGTCCGCTTCACGCGTTTTCTGCGCAATGATCGGGTAAGTGTCGCAGAGATGGCGAGCCATGCGGCTTCGCGCACGGCGGAACGTGTTGCCGGTCGCGAGATCATCGTGGTTCAGGATACCAGCGAACTGATCCTTGGCGGACGGCGCGCCAAAGCCAACGGCTATGGCCCTGTCGGCAAAGGCGGCGGAACGCGGGGCCTGCTTTTGCATGCGGCGCTCGCACTCGATGCCGGCACTGATGCGTTACTGGGTCTTGTTGATGCGCAGGTCTGGAATCGGGACAAGGGCAAGGTGACGCCCCGGCGATCGCGAGCAACAACAGACAAGGAGTCGCAGCGTTGGCTGTCCGCGACGGCTCAAGCCAGCGCGGCCTTATCGACCGCGCAAAGCATCACCGTGATCTCCGACCGGGAAAGCGACATCTACGAGCACTTCGCGCGACGTCCGGCGAATGTGGAGTTGCTTGTCAGGGCAAACTGGAATCGGAAGATCAAACTGAAGTCCGGAGCTTTTGCGAAGCAGTTTGCATTTGTTGATGGCTTGCCGGAAGCTGCCCGGTTCAGCGTGACGATTCCTGCGGCGCCGGGCCGCAAGGAGCGGATAGCCGAGCTTGCCTTGCGCTTCTCGCCGATCATGCTATGCCGGCCACATCCCAGCCCTGGCCCAGATCTGCCCGACATGATCCGCCTGACCATGGTGGACGTTCGGGAGGTGTCATCGACCCATGACGGCGAGCCGATCCACTGGCGGCTTCTCACCACGCATGTCGTAAGAAGCCCAAAACAAGCTCGTCGGATCGTCGACCTCTATCGCAAGCGTTGGACCATCGAGGAGTTCTTCCGCACGCTCAAATCCGCCGGTTTTGATATCGAGGAAGCCGACATTGGCGAACCCGAGGTCATGATCAAGTTCGTTGCCGCAGCCGCCGTAGCGACGGTCACGATCATGCAACTGGTTCGCGCCCGTGACGGCACGACCGAGGAAGAACTGACCGAGGCCTTCGAGCCGGATGACCAGCCTGTGCTGGAAGCCCTCTCTTCTCAACTCGAGGGGGCCACTGTGAAGCAAAAGAACCCGCATCCAAAAGGCACTCTCGCCTTCGCTGCGTGGGTCATTGCTCGGCTTGGAGGATGGACCGCCTACTATGGAAAGCCTGGTCCAAAGGTGATGCGCCTGGGCCTCGAAG
>NZ_JBVAPG010000039.1:0-58351 GCF_055413685.1 Bradyrhizobium sp. LeoA1Lang
TTCTCATAGTTAGCAAGCAGTTGATCCAGCAGTTCAGGTGTAATCGTCGTGTCGGTCGTCATGTGAGTCTCCTCGGTAAGGTAAACTCACAGAAACCTGCTTACACATTCTTTCTGACACCCTCCGAGGCCACAGGCGGGGCCTCATCCTTCGAGACGCGGCGAAGAGGCCGCTCCTCAGGATGAAGGTCTAGCAGCACCCACCAACCCTCTCACGACAGCTTGCGCTTGCTGCGCAGCCGCAGCCGCTCTTCGGCCTCGAGCTTCGCCATGCCCAAGAGATGGCTCAAGACCTCCAGGCGGTGGCGCTCCGCGAGTTTCACCAACTCGGTAACAGTCTCCGCAATGAAGGCCGCAGCCTCGTCAGGGCCGCCCTCCTCGCCGGTCTCATCCAGTTGCGATCGCTTTTCCCGACCGGAAGCCGAGCGCTTCCGGCGGCCTCCCGCCCTAGCCAAAAATTTTTTCCAAAGGCACCATTTTGAATCAAGGATAGGCCCTTTTCGGCCGCAACTCTAGGACGCATTCTGCAACTTCCTAGATATTAAGTCGTAGACCCGCTCCACCCTCTCAATATCCTTCGATTTGACAGGGGGCCCCTCAACACCCATGTTCGCCCCGACAGAGCGGATCGCGAGTCTCGCGGAGCTCGCTTTCAGTTCCTCCCCTAAGCTATTGGAATGACATGAATATCGTCATTGTGGAGTCGCCGGCCAAAGCCAAGACTATCAACAAATATCTGGGCTCCTCCTACGAGGTCCTGGCCTCGTTCGGCCATGTCCGCGACCTCCCCGCCAAGAACGGATCGGTCGATCCGGACGCCAATTTCCAGATGATCTGGGAGGTCGATCCCAAGGCTGCCGGCCGACTCAACGACATCGCCAAGGCGCTGAAAGGTGCCGACCGCCTGATTCTCGCGACCGACCCTGATCGCGAGGGCGAGGCGATCTCCTGGCACGTGCTGGAGGTGTTGAAGGAGAAGCGCGCGCTGAAGGATCAGAAGATCGAGCGCGTGGTGTTCAACGCCATCACCAAGCAGGCGGTCTCGGAAGCGATGAAGGCGCCGCGCCAGATCGATGGCGCGCTGGTCGACGCCTACATGGCGCGCCGCGCTCTCGACTATCTCGTCGGCTTCACCCTCTCCCCTGTGCTCTGGCGTAAATTGCCGGGCGCGCGTTCCGCCGGCCGGGTGCAGTCGGTGGCGCTGCGGCTGGTCTGCGACCGCGAGCTCGAGATCGAGAAATTCGTGCCGAGGGAATATTGGTCGCTGGTCGCGACGCTTCTGACCCCGCGCGGCGAAGCCTTCGAGGCACGGCTCGTCGGCGCCGATGGCAAGAAGATCGCGCGGCTCGACATCGGCTCGGGCGCGGAAGCCGAAGATTTTCGTAAAGCCATCGAAGCCGCGCTGTTCAAGGTCGCGACTGTCGAGGCAAAGCCCGCGCGGCGCAATCCGCAGGCGCCCTTCACCACCTCGACGCTGCAGCAGGAGGCCAGCCGCAAGCTCGGCTTCGCGCCGGCCCACACCATGCGCATCGCGCAGCGGCTCTATGAAGGCATCGACATCGGCGGCGAGACCACCGGCCTCATCACCTATATGCGTACCGACGGCGTGCAGATCGATCCGTCCGCGATCACCCAGGCGCGCAAGGTGATCGGCGAGGACTTCGGCAACGCCTACGTGCCCGATGCCCCGCGCCAGTACCAGGCCAAGGCCAAGAACGCACAGGAAGCGCACGAAGCGATCCGCCCGACCGATCTCTCGCGCCGGCCCAACGACCTCCGCCGGCGCCTGGATAACGATCAGGCTCGGCTCTACGAATTGATCTGGACCCGCACCATCGCGAGCCAGATGGAATCGGCGGAACTGGAGCGCACCACCGTCGACATCGAAGCCAAGGCCGGCTCGCGCGTGCTGGAATTGCGCGCCACTGGCCAGGTCATCAAGTTCGACGGCTTCCTCGCACTCTACCAGGAAGGCCGCGACGACGAGGAAGACGAAGACTCCCGCCGCCTCCCCTCGATGAGCGCGGGCGAGCCGCTGAAGCGGCAGGATCTTGCCGTCACCCAGCATTTCACCGAGCCGCCGCCGCGCTTCTCGGAAGCGTCGCTGGTCAAGCGCATGGAAGAACTCGGCATCGGCCGGCCCTCAACCTATGCCTCGATCCTGCAGGTGCTGAAGGACCGCGGTTATGTGAAGCTCGAGAAGCGGCGCCTGTACGGCGAGGACAAGGGGCGCGTCGTGATCGCGTTCCTGGAGAACTTCTTCCGCCGCTATGTCGAATACGACTTCACCGCCGATCTCGAGGAACAGCTCGACCGCATCTCGAACAATGAGATTTCCTGGCAGCAGGTGCTGAAGGATTTCTGGCGCAACTTCATCGGCGCGGTCAACGACATCAAGGATTTGCGCGTCGCCGAGGTGCTCGACGTGCTCGATGAGATGCTGGGTCCGCACATCTATCCGCCACGCGCGGATGGCGGCGATCCCCGGCAGTGTCCGACCTGCGGCACCGGCCGGCTGAACCTCAAGGCCGGCAAGTTCGGCGCCTTCATCGGTTGCTCGAACTATCCGGAATGCCGCTACACAAGGCCGCTCGCCGCCGATTCCGAGGCCGCCGCCGACCGCGTTCTCGGCCAGGATCCGGACACTGGCTTCGACGTCACCGTGAAGGCGGGCAGGTTCGGCCCTTATATCCAGCTCGGCGAGCAGAAGGATTATGCCGAAGGCGAGAAGCCGAAGCGCGCCGGCATTCCGAAGGGCACCTCGCCCAACGACGTCGATCTCGAGCTCGCGTTAAAACTTTTGTCGCTGCCGCGTGAGATCGGAAAGCATCCGGAGACGGGTGAGCCGATCACCGCCGGCATCGGCCGCTTCGGTCCGTTCGTGAAGCACGAGAAGACCTACGCCTCGCTGGAAGCCGGCGACGAAGTCTTCGACATCGGCCTCAACCGTGCGGTGACGCTGATCGCCGAGAAGATCGCGAAAGGTCCGAGCGGCCGGCGCTTCGGCGCCGATCCCGGAAAACCGCTCGGCGATCATCCGGCGCTTGGCGCGGTCGCACTGAAGAACGGCCGCTATGGCGCCTACGTTACCGCTGGTGGCGTCAACGCGACGATCCCGAGCGACAAGACGCCCGACGAGGTGACGCTTGCGGACGCGATCGCGCTGATCGACGAGCGCGCAGCCAAGGGCGGCGGCAAGGTGAAGGCGAAGAAAGCCAAGGCGGCGAAGCCTGACGGCGAAGCCGGGGCAAAGCCAGCCAAGAAGGCAGCGGTTAAGAAGGCCGCAAGCAAGCCGAAATCGGATGCCGCCAGCAAGGCGCGCGAGCCGGTGAAGGCAGCGAAGACATCAGCGGCAAAACCTGCCGCAACATCGAAAACGCCCGCGAAGAAAAGCGCGGGCAAGGCTCGAGGGTAAGTGAAACAAAAGCATGACCATGGCTTTCCGGCCCGGGACGCCATTGTCGCCTTTATCCGATCCAATCCCGGAAAAGTCGGCACGCGGGAGATCGCGCGCGAATTCGGGTTGAAGAACGCCGATCGCGTCGAGCTGAAGCGCATGCTGCGCGAGCTCGCCGACGACGGCACCATCGCCAAGCGCGGCCGCAAGATTCACGAGCCGGCCGCGCTGCCGCCGACGGTCATGGCCGACGTCACCGGCCGCGATGCCGACGGCGAGCTGATTGCGACGCCCACCGAGTGGGATACGGAAGAGAACGGCACAGCGCCGAAAATCCGCATCGTCACACCGCGCCATCAGAAACGCGGCACCACCGCCGGCGTCGGCGACCGCGCGCTGCTCCGCATCGAGATGACGGATGAAGCCGACGGCACGCCCTATCGCGGCCGCATCATCAAGGTCATCGACCACGCCAGGACCCGCGTGCTTGGCATCTTCCGCGCGCTGCCAGAGGGCGGCGGCCGGCTGGTGCCGGTGGACAAGAAGCAGGCCGGGCGCGAACTCAACATCGCCCAGGCCGACGCCGCCGGCGCCAGGGATGGCGACCTCGTCAGCGTCGATCTCGTCCGCAGCCGCGGCTTCGGCCTCGCGTCGGGCAAGGTGAAGGAGCGGCTCGGCTCGATCGCGAGCGAAAAGGCGATCAGCCTGATCGCGATCCACGCCCACGAGATCCCGCAGGAATTTTCGCGTGGCGCCTTGCGCGAGGCCGAGGAAGCTAAACCTGCGACGCTGCAGGGGCGCGAGGACTGGCGCGACGTGCCGCTCGTCACCATCGACCCGCCGGATGCCAAGGATCACGACGACGCGGTGCATGCGGAAGCCGACCCCGATCCGCACAACAAGGGCGGCTACGTCATCCACGTCGCCATCGCCGACGTCGCCTATTATGTGCGTCCGGGTTCGGCGCTCGATCATGATGCGCTGATCCGCGGCAATTCGGTCTACTTCCCGGACCGAGTGGTGCCGATGCTGCCCGAGCGCATCTCCAACAATCTCTGCTCGCTGGTGCCGGGCGAGCCGCGCGGCGCACTCGCGGTGCGTCTGGTGATCGGCGCCGATGGCCGCAAGCGCTCGCACACGTTCCACCGCGTGCTCATGCGCTCGGCCGCCAAGCTGCATTACGCGCAGGCGCAGGCGGCGATCGACGGCCGGCCGGACGATGTCACCGGCCCCCTGCTCGATCCGATCCTGGGGCCGCTCTGGACCGCCTATAGGCTCGTGAAGCTGGCGCGCGACGAGCGCGATCCGCTCGACCTCGATCTGCCCGAGCGCAAGATCCTCTTGAAGGCGGACGGCACGGTCGACCGCGTCATCGTCCCCGAACGTCTCGACGCGCACAAATTGATCGAGGAGTTCATGATCCTCGCCAATGTCGCCGCGGCCGAGACGCTCGAGAAGAAGGGCCTGCCGCTGATCTATCGCGTGCATGATGAGCCGACGCAGGAAAAGGTTTACAACCTCCAGGAATTCCTCAAGACGCTCGATCTGCCCTTCACAAAGGCCGGCGCGCTGCGGCCGTCCGTGTTCAACAGCGTGCTGGCGCAGGTCGAAGGCGAGGATTACGAGACGCTGGTCAACGAGGTGGTGCTGCGCTCGCAGGCGCAAGCCGAATATTCCGCCGAGAATTACGGCCATTTCGGCCTGAACCTCAGGCGATACGCGCATTTCACCTCGCCGATCCGCCGCTACGCCGACCTGATCGTGCACCGTGCGTTGATCCGCGCGCTTGGGCTCGGCGATGGCGCCCTACCTGACAGTGAGACGCCGGAGACGCTTGCGGAGATCGCCGCCGAGATTTCGATGACGGAGCGGCGCGCGATGAAGGCCGAGCGCGAGACCGCCGACCGGCTGATCGCGCATTATCTTGCCGATCGCGTCGGCGCGAGCTTTCAGGGTCGCATTTCCGGCGTCACCCGCTCCGGACTGTTCGTCAAGCTGGATGACACCGGCGCCGACGGCTTGATCCCGATCCGGACGCTTGGCACCGAATATTACGACTATGATGAGACACGGCATGCCTTGATCGGCTCCCGCAGCGGTGCCATGCACCGATTGGGTGACGTGGTCGACGTGCGTCTGGTAGAAGCTGCTCCGATCGCAGGCGCCTTGCGCTTTGAATTGCTGTCGGGCGGACAAGCCATTCCGCGCGGCAGAAAAAGCGAGGGCCGGCGCGAACGGAAGAAAGAAGTGCGTGGCGCGAAAGCGGGGCGCGCACCGAGCAAGAAGGATCGCAAGCCGGGCAAGCAGAAGTCCGACAAATCGAAGCGAGGCAAGTCATGGAAACGCTGAAGCCCGCAACGACGGTGTGGACCCGCGACGCCGCGTCGATCGAGCGGCGGGACCTGTGGACGGCGTTGAAGCGCGGCTTTCGTTGCCGCTGTCCGCGCTGCGGCGAAGGCAAATTGTTCCGCGCCTTCCTCAAGGTCGATGGTCACTGCCCGGTCTGCGACCTGGATTTTTCGCACCATCGCGCCGACGACCTGCCGGCCTATCTCGTCATCGTCATCGTCGGCCACTTCGTCGTGCCGCTCGCGCTGTGGATCGAGACCAACTATTCACCGCCGATCTGGCTGCAGCTCTCGATCTATCTGCCGCTGACCCTGATCTTGTCGCTGCTGCTGTTGCAGCCGATCAAGGGCGCAGTCGTGGGTTTCCAGTGGGCGATGCGGATGCACGGCTTCGATGAGAACGCGCCGGACGATATTCCGCCGGTCTGACAGCCTTAAGTTCAAAAAATAACAAACGGGGATGGAATGACTGAAGCAACGACCGCGCTCAAGCAAGTCGAGGAAGGAAAAGAGGCCGATCATCACCCGTATTTCCGGCCCAAGGATGCCGCGACGCTGATCCTGATCGATCGCTCCAGCGCGAGGCCGAAGGTGCTGGTCGGCAAGCGCCACGACAAGGTCGTGTTCATGCCCGGCAAATATGTCTTCCCCGGCGGCCGGGTCGACAAGGCCGACAACCGCGTGCCGGTCGCCGCTCCAATCAGCAATGAACTTGAAGCCAACCTGCTCAAGGGCAGCCCGAAGATCACGCCCGGCCGAGCTCGCGCGCTGGCCAATGCGGCGATCCGCGAGGCCTGCGAAGAGACAGGTCTGTGCCTCGGCCGCAAGGTCGAGAAGCCTGGCAAGCTCGATGGTCCCTGGGCGCCGTTTGCCGATGCCGGCCTATTACCCGATCCCTCCGGCCTGTTCCTGATCGCGCGCGCGATCACCCCACCCGGCCGCGTCCGCCGCTTCGACACGCGCTTCTTCACGGCGGATGCCTCCGCCATCGCCCACCGCGTCGAGGGCGTGGTGCATGCCGATGCGGAATTGGTCGAGTTGGTCTGGGTCGAGATCGGCTCCGAGCCATTGGCGGATGCGCATGCCATGACCAAGAACGTGCTCGCCGAGCTCGACCGACGGCTCGCTACTGGCCCCCTCAGCCACGACGCGCCGGTGCCGTTCTTCCATTTCTACGGCGGCAGGATGCAGAAGGACATTTTGGGCGCGTGACAGGCATGTCGCGAAAGTGTGCAAAAACAAAATAATCTTCCCGGTGGCGCCGTCCCGCTTCGTGCCTATCTGGTTTTGAACGACCCACATGGAAACGGGGCAGATGGCACAGCGTCAACTCAAGCTCGGCGCGTTCATGCGGCCGATCAGCATCCACACCGGCGCATGGCGCTATCCTGGCGCCTGGCCGGACGCCAATTTCAACTTTTCCCATATCAAGCAGCTCGCCCAGAAGCTGGAAGCCGGCAAGTTCGACGCCTTCTTCATGGCGGACCATTTGGCCGTGCTGAACATGCCGATCAATGCGCTGAAGCGCAGCCACACCGTGACCTCGTTCGAGCCGTTCACGCTACTGTCGGCGCTCGCGACGGTCACAGAGAATATCGGCCTGGTCGCGACCGGCTCGACCACGTTCGACGAGCCCTATCACGTCGCCCGCCGCTTTGCCTCGCTTGACCATATCAGCGGCGGCCGTGCGGGCTGGAATATCGTCACCACCTCCAATCCGGATGCGGCGCTCAATTTCGGCCTCGACGACCATATGGAGCACGCCGAACGCTATCGCCGCGCGCGGGAGTTCTACGACGTCGTCACCGGCCTCTGGGATTCCTTTGCGGATGATGCCTTCGTGCGCGACGTCGAGTCCGGGCTCTTCGTCGATCCCGAGAAGATGCATGTGCTAAATCACGAGGGAAAATACCTGAGGGTTCGCGGTCCCCTGAACATCGCCCGTCCGGTGCAGGGCTGGCCGGTGATCGTGCAGGCGGGCGCCTCGGAGGACGGCAAGCAGCTCGCGGCGGAGACGGCGGAAGCGGTGTTCACCGGCGGCGGCAGCCTCAGCGACGGGCAGAAGCTTTACGCCGACATCAAGGGCCGCATGGACAAGCTCGGCCGCGACCGCGAGCATCTGAAGATCCTGCCCGGCGCCTTCGTCGTGGTCGGCGACAGCGCCGAGCAGGCCAAGGAGAAGCGCGCGTTGCTCGACAGCCGGGTGCATTACGACAGCGCGATCGCCTCGCTCTCGGTGATCCTGGGCACCGATGCGTCCGGCTTCGATCCGGACGGGCCGTTGCCGCCGATCCCGGAAACCAATGCCAGCAAGAGCGGGCGCCAGCGCCTGGTCGACGTCGCCGCGCGCGACAAGCTCACCGTGCGCCAGCTCGCGCAGCGCGTCGGCGGCTATGGCGGGCTAGCGTTCGTGGGGACACCGAAACTGATCGCGGACCAGATGGAGGAATGGCTGACGAGCTACGCCTCCGACGGCTTCAACATCATGTTTCCCTATCTGCCGGGCGGGCTCTACGATTTCGTCGACAAGGTGGTCCCCGAACTGCAGAAGCGCGGGATTTTCCGCAAGGAGTATGAAGGCAAGACGCTGCGGGAGAATCTGGGCCTGCCGCGGCCGAAAAACCGGTTTTTCGCGCACTGATCCGCCCGAATTGGGCCGGTTTGGGTCTGGAAAACCTTGACTTTGGGCCGATTCTGACTAGTTTGCCGGCCAAACGCGGGCCGCTTGGCCGGCTCCAGATACCCCATTATTTTCCTGAGGTTTTGACATGGCCAAGGCGGTCACCATCAAGGTCAAGCTCGTGTCGTCCGCCGACACCGGCTACTACTACGTCGCCAAGAAGAATTCGCGCACCATGACCGACAAGCTGGTCAAGAAGAAGTACGATCCGGTTGCGCGCAAGCACGTCGAATTCCGCGAAGCCAAGATCAAGTAAGATCGCGGGACACTACCCACTCGAACGGGGCCTCGCGGCCCCGTTTTTATTTTGTGGCCCGGGGGCATAGGGCTCACATGATCGCGACCTTGAACGAAGGAAATGCTGGCGGCTACTCGGTCGCATACGGCCGCGAGGACATCTACTTTCCTGTCTACATCACCGCCGCCCTCGCCGCGATCTTCTTCACAGCCGCCTGGATCACCGGCGCGGTTTACTGGCTGGCGCTCACGGTAACGGCGGCCGGCTTTACCTACTACAACATCCCGTTGCTGGAGACCGGGCGCCCGACCATCGGCGCCAATCAGTACGGCATCTTCATCCAGGCTTTCGGCTTGATCCGGTGGCGCGCCATCGAACGCATCGACCTCGTTCAAATCGCCGAGCGCGCGATGACCGTTCATGAATTGCAGATTGCGCTCAGCATGCCCCTCAGCGGCGCGCTCGTGGCCGACTGGCGCAAGCAGCCGGCTTATCGCCGCTTGATGCGGCTGCCATGGCGCATGGACCACCGTGGCGTGGTGTGCATCAACCTGGAGCCATTCGACCGGACGCCCGACGAGATTCATCGGACGTTCCTCAGGATGTGGCGCTACTATCGGAGCTAGTGCACCACTTCACCATGCAGCGCGAGGTCGAGGCCATCGCGCTCGGCGTCCTCGTGCACGCGGAGGCCGACGAACACCTTGACCGCGGCGAGGATGATCAGGCTGACGACGGCATCGTAGACGATCACAGTGGCAACACCGACGCACTGGTTGAAGAACTGACCAGCGTTGCCCTCCAGAACGCCCGGCGTCCCCCCGTATTGCTCGACCGCGAATACGCCGGTGAGCAGTGCGCCGACGATGCCGCCAATCGCATGCACGCCAAAGCAATCCAGTGCGTCGTCATAGTGGAACGCGCGCTTCAAGCCGGTGCACCCCCAATAGCAGAAGACACCGGCGCCGATTCCGATGGCGAAGGCACCGATCGGCGCCACGAAACCGGAAGCCGGCGTGATGGCAACAAGGCCGGCGACCGCGCCCGAGCAGATCCCGACGACGGTCGGCTTGCCCTTGAGCGTCCATTCCACCAGCATCCAGGTGAAAGCAGCAACCGCCGTGGCGATCTGCGTCACCAGCATCGCCATGCCAGCCTGCATCCCTGCCGTGACGGCGGAGCCGGCGTTGAAACCGAACCAGCCAACCCACAGCAGAGAGGCGCCGACAAAGGTCAGCACCATGTTATGGGCAGGCCCCGTCTCCTTTCGCTTGCCGAGCATGATGGCGCACATCAGACCTGCCACGCCGGCATTGATGTGCACGACGGTACCTCCGGCGAAATCGAGCACCTTCACCCATGCGTTCTCGTTGGCAGCGGCGAAGACTCCGTCGGGCCCCCAGACCCAGTGCGCAACCGGCGCATAGACCAGGATCGCCCACAGCCCGATGAACCAGAGCATGGCCGAGAATTTCATGCGCTCGGCAAATGCGCCGGCAATCAGCGCGGGCGTAATGATCGCAAATGTCATCTGAAAGCAGATGTACACGGCCTCGGGGATGGTCGGAGCAAGCGGATTGGGATTGCCAATTCCGCCCTTGCCGATGTCGCTCAGGATGTCCTTGAGAAACATGCGATCGAGCCCGCCGACAAAGGGCGTGCCAGTACGAAAAGCCATACTGTAAGTCAGGATGGCGAACAGAATGGTGACGAGGCAGGTGACCGCGAAACTAGTCATCACGGTGTCGCCGACATTCTTCTTGCGCACCATGCCGCCATAGAACAGGCCGAGGCCCGGGATCGTCATCATCAAGACGAGCGCGACGGAAGTGAGCATCCACGCCGTATCGCCGGAGTTCGGCGTGCACTTTTCAAGGACCTTGCCGCCGCAGGCCGGCGGCGCCGCGTCCTGGGCAAACGCAATGTCGCCCAGTGCGAGACTGAGGAGCGCAATTCCCAAGAAAGTCGCCAGGAAAGCAGCCGCGAATTTCACGAGCCTTTGGCTCGCAGATGTTCTTGCGTGCATCATCTTCCTCCCGTGGCAAGAGAAGTCAGCGAAAGGCTTGAGGAGAGGCTTGCCGCGCCGGCAATGCTCGCGGCTTGCTGCTCGACGGACGTCACCAAATGCCTGGCGTCGCCCGCTCGTCCGGTTCTCGCAGTGTTTTGGAGCGCCGCAATTGGCCCGCAGTGCTTGCCCAGAATTGGCAATGTACCCCCGACCTTGGGCACAAAGCTTAGGGAGCTCGGCGCCGCGGCAAGGCCGTCGAGCTTCGATGGCTGGAGATTGGCGGCGACTAGGCTCATGGCCTGCCAGCCTCTATCAGGGACGCCAAAGTCGGAAGACGCCCGTGCCGGTCTCCGACTCCCAATTCTTAGCCAGAATCAATCAAGTTTCGTGCCACCAACCATGCAGAGAAAACCTGTTGAATCAACATCGTCTCTAGTTCACCAACGCGTGAACTGGCTTGGCTACTGCCGATTTTGAAAGCACCTCACTGACTATAATTTAATCAGCCGCGATTGCCGTCCGCGTGGGCAGCAGTCCTCTGCGGAAAATTAGCCGCCGGCGCGGACCTTACGCCGCCTTCAATAGCGGCGGCTGTGAGGGCCGCATCAGCGCGAACGCCACCTGGATAATGCCGCCGGCGAGCCCGAGCGCGACGCCGATGCGCCAGGCCATGGTGTAGGAGCCGAGCGCGTCGTACAGCAGCCCTCCCCCATAGGCGCCGAGGAAGCTGCCGATCTGGTGGCTCATGAAGGCAAGTCCCTGGATCATCGCCTGCCAGCGCAGCCCGAACATCTCCGCCACTGCGCCCGCGACCAGCGGACCGACGCCCATCCACAGGAAGCCCATGATGGCGCCGAACAGCAGCGTGGAGGCGGGCGTCGCCGGCAGCATGAAATACCAGGCGAGCGCCAGCGAGCGCAGGATGTAGATCATGCCCAGCAGCGCAAGCTTGTTCCAGCGCTGGCCGGCCCAGCCGAAGAAGAGAGAGCCGAGTACGTTAAAACCGCCAATCATGCCGAGCGTCTGCGCGCTCAGCATTGGATCGAGGCCGCAGATCGCGAGATAGGACGGCAGATGCGTGGTGAGGAAGACGAGCTGCATGCCGCAAACGAGATAGGCGCAAGTCATCACCACAAAGGAAGCATTACCGAACGCCGCTCGCGCGGCGATGGCTGCGGTGGCCTCGCCGATGTCTTCGGATGACGTCGGCTTGGGCAGCGGAACCTGGTCGATCCGACCCGCGTACCAGGCGGCAGGGATCATCGCGAGCGCCAGCACCACGAAGCCGATCAAACCGACACGCCAGCCGAAACCCTCATTGAGGAGCTGTCCGATCGGAGCCGACAGAAGGGCGCCGAGCGATCCGGCACCGGAGACAATGCCAAGCACCGTTGAGCGCACCGTCTCCGGCACCGCGCGGGCTGCGACCGACATCGCGATCGCGGCTGCCGTGCACGCAAGCGAGGTACCGATCAGGACCCCACCGCCGATCATGATGCTGATGACGCCGTGCGCGCCCGCCATGAACCCAAGGCCCGCGATATAGAGCAGCGAACCAACCACCATGATCGGGCGAAAGCCGTACCGCACCGTCATGGCGCCGGCGAGCGGTTGCAGGAAGCCCCAGGCGAGGTTCTGCACCGCCAGCGCCAGCGTGAAGTCGGACACTGAAATCCTGATGTCATGCGTCAGCGGCTGCATGAAGATGCCGAGGCTCTGCCGCAGGCCCATGCTCAGCGTGAGCATGATCGAGGCGCCGATCAGGATCGGCAGCGTGGGACGCAGGATTTGCAGCAAGGGCATTGTTTTTGTTCTCCCTATCGATGGCGGCGCAGCAAAGCCGACCTGCGATTCACGAAATTTTTTGTTACACAGACCTGTGTAACTTGGCTATAAGAGGGAGGTGCTGTCAAGCGAGTGAGATACGGAGCCGTTGCATGGCTTCTCCGCACCAGAAACAGACGATGAAGGACCGGATCCTTCAGACGGCTGACCGGTTGTTCTACCTGAAGGGCATTCGTGCCATCGGCGTCGACACGATTTCCGCCGAGATCGGCATCAGCAAGCGCACGCTCTACAACCACTTTCCGTCCAAGGACGCGCTGATCGCGGCCTATCTGGAGCATCGCTTCGTGCAGCCGAAGCCGTCGGACAAGTCACCGGTCGAGCAGATCCTCGGCACCTTCGATGCGCTGGAGCGTCGTTTCGGCGCCAAGGATTTTCGCGGCTGTCCCTTCGTCAATGCGGTCGCCGAACTCGGTGGCGAAGACAAGTCGGTGAAGGAAATCGCCATCGCCTTCAAGGAAAGTCGGCGGCTGTGGTTTCGCGATCGATTGGTCGAGCTGGGCGTTGCTGATCCGGAGAGACTTGCGACCCAACTGCAATTGCTGGTCGACGGTTCGATCGCACAGGATCTCGTCCGCGACGACCCTGCGATGGCGCGTGCCGCGAAAGATGCTGCACGAGTACTGCTGGAGAATGCTGGGGTAAAGGTCAGTAGCCCGGATGGAGCGGAGCGAAATCCGGGGAGCCTACGCGAGGATTGAGACGAAACCCGGATTGCGCTTCGCTTCATCCGGGCTACGCAACTTCATCCGAGGCGGCTACGCTGCCGCTGAGACCACCCTGTTCCGGCCATCGTGCTTGGCGCGGTAGAGCGCGTTGTCGGCACGCTTGAGCACGTCGGAGACCGACTCGCCCTTGCGCTCCAGCGTGGTGAGGCCGATCGAGATCGTGACCTCGATGCGGTTGGCGCCCTTGTTGATGGCGAAGGATTCACCGGCGATCGAGCGGCGCAGGCGTTCGGCGACCATGCTGGCGACGTGAAGGTCGGTTTCCGGCATCACGATCACGAATTCCTCGCCGCCATAGCGGCACGCGAGATCAATGCCGCGGATCGATTTGCGGATCCGTGTCGCGAAGTCGCGCAGGACGTCGTCGCCGGCGTCATGACCATAGGTGTCGTTGATCGCCTTGAAGTAATCGATGTCGAGGATCATCAGCGCCAGCGGCTTGCCGCGGGCCGAGGCCTGTTCACCAAGCGTCGCCAGATGGCTCTCCATGTAGCGGCGGTTATGCAGCCCGGTCAGCGCGTCCGTGATCGCCATCTCGATCGAGTTCTGCACATTGTCGCGCAGATGATCGGTATAGCGCCGGCGCCGAATCTGCGTGCGCGCCCGCGCCAGCAGTTCGTTCTTGTCGATCGGCCGCAGCAGGTAATCGTTGACGCCGATCTCAAGCCCGCGCAGCAGCCGCGCATTGTTGTCGGCATCCGAGATGGCGAGGATCGGCAATTGGCGGGTGCGCTCCAGCGAACGTGCCTGGCTGCAGAGCCGCAGGCCGTCGTAATTGTCGAGGCTGAGCGAGACAATGAGCAGGTCGTAATTGCCCTCGGCGGCATTGAACAGCGCTTCGGCCGGGTTGGTCTCGACATCGACCGTATGCTCGGCGGACAGCATCGGCGCGAGCCGTTCGTAGGACGACGGCCGGTCATCGACCAGAAGGATGCGGCCGCCAAGCCCCTTGTCGGCAATCGCGCTGCGTTCGGGCGCCTGCATGCCGATCTCGAGCGAGGTGATCGCACGCATGCGCAATTCATCGGTCATCATCTTCAGTCGTGTCAGCGAGCGCACGCGTGCGATCAGCACGACGTCGGACACAGGTTTGGTCAGGAAGTCGTCGGCGCCGGCTTCCAGCCCGCGCACGCGGTCGGCCGGGCTGTCAAGCGCAGTGACGATGACCACCGGAATGAAGTGCGTGGCCGGGTTGGACTTGAGGCGACGGCATACCTCGAAGCCATCCATGTCGGGCATCATGACGTCGAGCAGGATGATGTCGCATTCAGCCCGGGCGCAGATCTGCAGAGCCTCAGTGCCGTTGGAAGCGGTCAGCACGTCGAAATATTCGGCCGACAGTCGTGCTTCCAACAACTTGACGTTCGCGGGAACGTCATCGACCACGAGGATACGCGCAGACATCGAAACTCAACTCCCCTACCCGATAAAGCGTCGGACAGTCTCAATAAATTTGCCGACCGAAATTGGTTTGGACAAATAGGCCTCGCATCCGCCCTCACGGATGCGTTCCTCATCGCCCTTCATCGCGAACGCCGTGACCGCGACCACCGGGATCTTGCGCAGATCGGGATCGTCCTTGATCCAGCGCGTGACTTCGAGCCCGGAGACCTGCGGAAGCTGGATGTCCATCAGGATCAGGTCGGGATGCAGCTTGCGGACGAGATCGAGCGCCTCGAAGCCATTGCTTGTGCCGGAGGTCTGATAACCGTGCGCCTCCAGCAGGTCGCGAAAGAGCTTCATATTGAGCTCGTTGTCCTCCACGATCAGGACGGTCTTGGCCATCCCGTCCCTCCAAAGCCGTAGGAAACAGTCCCTGATACGGTACGTCCGGTACCGCGGTCGAGCGCGTCGAAATGTAAATTCAAACTAGCGCCAGATTCGCTCAAACCCGTTAAGCCCGACCGCTATCTTGTGTGGCGTGGTTTCCACTTGCTTGAACAGGTCCGAAAGACTCGGGCATGATGCGTGTCATTAGAGAACATAAGTTAACGGAAAGGCAAACCGACCATTGAAAAAGCCTGTTCAAAACCCCCGTGAAGTAGCTGAAATCGTTGCGGTTCAGGCGCTGGGTTTCATCGCCGGCGACCCCGAAAGGCTGGGCCTGTTCCTGGCCGAGACGGGAATCGGACCCGAGACGCTCCGCTCCGCCGCCTCCGACCCAAAGTTCCTTAGCTCGGTGCTCGATTTCGTGATGCGGGACGATGCGACCGTGCAAGCGTTTGCCAAGGCTTCCGAGCTGCACCCAACCAACATTGCCGCGGCCCACCAGGTCCTGAACGATCCCAAATGGGAACGCGACGTGCCGTGAGCGCGGCGCTCACGAGCAACGGCCCCCGCTGCTTCTGCCGGGATTGCCTCGGCGACCTCGACTTCAAGGCAAGGCGCTGCAGCCATTGCGGCTCGCCGCGCCTGGTTCGCCATCACGCCCTGCCGCGGCTTGCGCTGGCGCATATCGATTGCGACGCCTTCTACGCCACGGTCGAGAAACGCGACAACCCTGATCTCGCCGACAAGCCCGTCATCATCGGCGGCGGCAAGCGCGGCGTGGTTTCGGCCGCCTGCTACGTCGCGCGGACCTTTGGCGTGCGCTCGGCCATGCCGATGTTCAGGGCGATCGAGCTGTGCCCGTCCGCGACCGTGATCCCGCCGGATATGGCGAAGTACGTCCGCGTTGGCCGCGAGGTGCGCCACGCGATGCAGGCGCTGACGCCCCTGGTCGAGCCCTTGTCGATCGACGAGGCCTTCCTCGATCTCTCAGGCACCGAGCGCGTCCACGGCATGATCCCGGCGAAGGTGCTGGCGGGCTTTGCCCGCGACGTCGAGCGCAATATCGGCATCACGGTGTCTGTCGGGCTGTCCTGCAACAAGTTCCTGGCCAAGATCGCCTCCGACCTCGACAAGCCGCGCGGCTTCGCCACGCTCGACCAGGACGAAGCGCGCGAGATGCTCGCGGACAAGCCTGTTGGTTTCATCTTCGGCGTCGGGCCTGCGACCCAGGAAAGGCTGATCCAGCGGGGCTATCGCACCATCGCCGACCTGCAGCGCGCGGACGAGAACGAGCTGATGAAGCAGTTCGCGAACGAGGGCCGTAGATTGTGGCGGCTCGCGCGCGGCATCGACGACCGTCGCGTGGTAGCCGATCGCGGCGCCAAGACGATCTCGAGCGAGACCACGTTCGAGAACGACATCCGCGATTTCGTCACGCTGGAAAGGCTGCTGTGGAGATTGTCCGAGAAGGTCTCGGCGCGGCTGAAGAACAGCGAGCTTGCAGGCTCCACCATCACGTTGAAGCTGAAGACCGCCGATTTCCGCCCGCGCACCCGCTCGCAATCGATCGCGGCGCCGACCCAGCTCGCCGGAAAGATCTTTGCGGTGTCGCGCGAGATGGCGGCGAAGGAGATCGACGGCACCGCCTTCCGCCTGATGGGTGTCGGCGTCAGCGCGCTGCGGCCGGGATCGGCGGCCGACGACACCGACATGCTCGACCGACGCTCCGCCCACGCCGAGCGCGCGATGGACGACCTGCGGAAGAAATTCGGAAACGCCGCGGTGATTAGGGGAATTTCTTACAAGGGGCCGGCGAAGACGGAGTGACGTCGTCCGTCTTTCCGTTGTCATTGCCGGGCTTGACCCGGCAATCCATCCACTCCGAAAGGAATCTTCTGAAGGGTGATGGATGCGCGGGTCAAGCCCGCGCATGACGAGGTGAGCCCAACGGCCCCCTATCACTTACAGGGCTTCGCGTCCTTGACGTCGAACTTGCCCATCGCGCCTGATATCACGAAATCATTGTAATCCAGCACCAGCGCACGGGAGACGCCGTTCTCGTAGAGCTCGAACGACATCGCGTAGACCGGCGTCTGCTCGCCATCAACGGCCTTGGCGTCGCGGTCGTAATAGCTCACCGTCACCGGCCACCGGGTCATCGATTTCATCGCATCGTTCGTGCTCGAAGCATCGGGTGATGTCGGCGCGCGCTCGCCCGGGATCGGCTGTCCGATCACAGAAAGCGTGTTGTAGACCTTTTCGCCATTGTCGGAGCCGTCATAGACCGTGAGCTCGAGCACGCTCTTGCCCTCGCGCGCGGCGGCGATGATGTGCTGGATCTGCTCGGTCGGGAATACGACTTTGCCGTCGAGCTGAAAGGTCTTCGCCACCGGCTGCTTCAGCTTGACTGTGATGTGGTCGCCCACCCGCTCCGCCACGCCATCCACCGGCGCGGAATCGCCGTCGTTCATCCGCGTATCGATCTTGAACCGGTAGCTCTTGCCGGCGGCATCCTCCCAGGACGAAGAGCGCAGGTCGGAGAGCGTGACCTTGCCCTCGCCGCTGTCAAGCTCCGATACCTGGCGGAATTCGGATGTGTAGCCCTCGCAGGTGCTGCCGGAGAAATTATAGAGGATGCGCCCGCGCACGCTGCTGATCGCGTTGGAGCCGCGCGACTTCACGAGATTGAGATCGTAGAGCGCCTGATGCGACAAAAACGGCACCGTTCCGGCCGTGGCCGCTCCGTTGGTGAATCCCGATCCTGCGGCTACGGCAATGGTCATCGCCAAAACGCGAGGCGGAATCCGGAACAGGCGGGCCATGTATATCCCTTTAGGAAACGGACGATTCGTCACAATAGTGACGGCTCTATTGCGCCGCAACTGGGGCAGTTTCACAAAAAGGTAACGCCGAGAACGCGAGCGACGCGTTTTTTGGCATATTTCATCAGGGTTTACGCAGCAAAGCGCCGTTCTTGACCGATCCGCGGCCGACTTGAAAGCGGCGGCGCGATGCGCGAAACAGTGCGCCCTGATTGTCACTGAACCCGGGGACGGAAAACATGGCAGGTACGGTCGAACAGAAACTGGCGGCACAGGGGATCACCCTGCCCGAGCCCGCCGCTCCCGTGGCGAACTATGTCGGCTTCGTTCGTACCGGCAACCTGCTGTTCGTCTCCGGCCAGCTTTGCTTCGATGCCCAGGGCAAGCTGATCGCCAAGGGCAAGCTGGGTGCGGGCGTCACCATCGAGCAAGGTAGCGCCGCCGCCCGCGGCTGCGCGATCAACCTGTTTGCCCAGATCAAGGCCGCGCTCGGCGACCTCGACAAGGTCGCGCGTGTGGTGCGGCTTGGCGGTTTCATCAATTCGACACCCGACTTCCTGGACGCACCGAAGGTGCTGAACGGCGCCTCGGACCTGATGGTGGCCGCCTTCGGCGACAAGGGCCGGCACGCCCGTACCGCCGTTGGCGTCGCTTCGCTGCCGGCGGACGCCGCCGTGGAAGTCGAGGGATTGTTCGAGGTCACCTGAGCGATGCGGGCCCCCGACTGGCTGACGGCACGGCCGGTCGCCCATCGCGGCCTGCATGATGTTGCGCGCGGCATCGTCGAGAACATGCCGGCGGCGGCCGAAGCGGCCATCGCGGGCAATTTCACCATCGAGTGCGATATCCAGCTTACTGCCGACGGCGAGGCCATGGTGCATCACGACGATGCGCTCGGCCGGCTCACCGAGGGCTCGGGCCTCCTGCTCACCAAGACGGCGGCCGAACTGAAGGCCATCCGCTTCAAGGACACCGGCGAGCGCATGATGTCGCTCGGCGACCTCTGCGCGCTGGTTGCCGGCCGCGTGCCGCTCCTGGTCGAGGTGAAGAGCCATTTTGACGGCGACCGCAAATTGGTGAAGCGGATGGCGGAGGTGCTGAGCAGCTATTCCGGGCCCGTGGTCGGCATGTCTTTCGACCCGGACCAGGTGCTGGCGCTGCGTGAGATCATGCCAAGGCTGCACCGCGGCATCACCGCCCAGCGCAACTATGACGACGGGTATTGGGCCAAGCTGACGCCGGCACAGCGCGACAGCATGCTGTACCTGCGCCATGGCTTCCGCACCGAGCCGCATTTCGTCGCCTACTGGATCGACCAGTTGCCGGCGCCCGCGCCCTGGATCGCGCGCAACCTGTTCGGCTGCCCGCTACTGGCCTGGACCGTGCGCACGCCGGAGCAACGCGCGAGAGCGGCGCGCTATGCCGACCAGATGATCTTCGAAGGTTTCATGCCGGGAACCTGACATGTGGCTGGCGGCCTTGAAGTCGGCATTGCGATGCACGATCTTTGTAGGGCGCAGGTCACCATGGGCGATGGCCGCTCGCACGGGGGACCGGTTCAAACTCTCAATGGCCTCATCCGAAATCACCCTCGAAGCGGTTCCGTCCGTCAGCGATATCAAGGCTGCGGATTGGGACGCCTGCGCCAATCCGACGGTCGATCCCGGCTCGCTTGACGCCCTCGACACGCTGGCTTTACCCAGTGCTGGAGGCCTCGCATGCATCCACGCAAAACCCGCCTATAACCCCTTCGTTTCGCACGCCTTTTTTGCGGCATTGGAGGCTTCCGGCTCGGCCGTCGCGCGGACCGGCTGGGGGCCACGGCATCTCCTGGCCAGGCTGGACGGCGAGATCGTCGGGATCGTCCCCTGCTATCTCAAGTCCCACTCCCAGGGCGAATACGTCTTCGATCGCGGCTGGGCCGACGCCTATGAGCGCGCCGGCGGCCGGTATTATCCGAAGCTCCAGGTGTCGGTGCCCTTCACTCCCGCCACCGGGCCGCGTCTCCTGCTTCGCAACGGCATCCACCGTGAGCAGATCAGGTCGGCGCTTGCCCATGGCCTGATGGCACTATGCGAGGCCACCGAGGCCTCCTCGGCGCATGTGACCTTTGCAAGCGAGGACGAAGCGAAGTTCCTCGGCGGACATGGTTTTCTGCAGCGGACCGACCAGCAGTTCCACTGGCACAATGACGGCTTCAAGACCTTCGACGATTTCCTCGCCACGCTGAATTCACGCCACCGCAAGGCGATCAAGCGCGAGCGGCGCGAGGCGCTTGCGGCCGGTGTCACGATCCACTGGCTGACGGGCGAGGAGATCACCGAGGATGCGTGGGACGCATTCTTCGACTTCTACATGGAGACCGGCTCGCGCAAATGGGGCCGGCCGTACCTAAACCGGAAATTCTTCTCGCTGATCGGCGAGAGCATGGCCAAGGACGTGCTGCTGGTCATGGCGAAGCGCAATGGACGCTGGATCGCAGGAGCCATCAACTTCATCGGCTCGGACACGCTGTTCGGCCGCAACTGGGGCGCGACCGAGCACCATCCCTTCCTGCATTTCGAGGTCTGCTATTATCAGGCGATCGATTTCGCCATCCAGAGCGGATTGCAGGTGGTCGAGGCCGGCGCGCAAGGGGAGCACAAGCTCGCGCGCGGATATCTGCCGCAGACGACCTATTCCGCCCATTACATCGCCGACCCCGGCCTGCGCCGGGCGATCGCCGATTACCTCAAGCGCGAGCGCGCCTATGTCGCCGAGGTCGGCCGCGAGCTCTCCGAGGCTGGCCCGTTCCGCAAGGGCGGCGACGAGAGTTAAGCTTTCTGCTAGGAGCTGTGTCTTCTGCAAGACACGTGATTTGAGGAGCCGACGCCATGCCCGCCGCCTATGATCCCAACAACATCTTCGCCAAGATCCTGCGCGGTGAACTGCCCTGCCACAAGGTCTATGAGGACGAGCATGTCTTCGCCTTCCTCGACATCATGCCGCGTTCGCCCGGCCACACGCTGGTGATCCCGAAGGCCCCGGCCCGCAACATCTTCGACATCTCGCCCGAGGACTACGCCCATGTCGCGCGCGGCGCGCAGAAGATCGCCGCTGCGGCGATGAAGGCCTTCCAGGCCGACGGCATCACCGTGCAGCAGTTCAACGAGCCGGCCGGCGGCCAGGTCGTCTTCCACCTCCACATGCATGTGATGCCGCGCCAGGACGGCGTCGCGCTGTTGCCGCCGGCGAGCCGCAAGGAGGATGTGAAGGTGCTGGAGGACAATGCGACCAAGCTGATCGCCGCGCTGGGGTAACGGCTCTCTCCCCTTGTCATTCCGGGATGCGCCGTCAGGCGCAGGCCCGGAATCCATCGGATGCATGCGCTGCGGAGAAATGGATTCCGGGTTCGATGCTTCGTATCGCCCCGGAATGACAGGATCACTCCGTCTCGAAATCACCGGGCTGTGGCGGCGCAAGCGGCGTGAACTCGCAGCGATCGGGCTTGATGTCGAGCAGCGGCGTCTCGTCGAGACAGTCCAATCCGCGCACCAGGATGACGTTGCCCTCGACGCCGACCAGCTTTACGATCGAAGTCGCGATCGGGTTCGGCCGCACCGGCGAGCGTAGCGAGAAGGCGCCGCGGGTTTTTCCGTTGCTCTTCGGGCTCTGCAACACGAGGTCGCGGCGCGACTGGTGCAGCCAGTAGAGCACCTCGAGATTCTCGTAGAAATCGACGCCCTTCATGGCGGGCACCCATGGCTCGAAAATCTCCAGACGACAGACGGGGCCGTCATGGCGGCCCTGCCGCGGCGTCATCAGCCGCGAGGTCCAGGGCGTGCGGATGCGACCGATGAAGATCAGGCCGGCGTCCTGTGCCGGCGGCATCTCGATGGCGACTTCGCCCGGGCGTATCTCACCTTCTCGAACCATGTCTCAATCCACAGATAGCTGCTTGCCTATCGACAGTAACGCATTGCGCGGCGGCTGCAATCAGCCGAGCCACCATTGGCCGCCGACCAGGATCACTTCGCCGATGGCCACGCCTGCGAAGATCGATTTCCGCGACAGCGTGAACGCGGCAAAGCCTGCGGCCACGGCCCCATAGCGCAACAGGGCCGGAACGCCTGCGAGCGCGCCGGGCGGCTGCACCACGATCTGCGCGATGACGCCGGCGAGAATCGCGGTCGCGACCGCCCTCACCCACACAAGAAGCTCCGAGCCCTCGTCGAGCCCGCCGCCGAACCACAGGCCCAGCATGCGCCAGATCTGGTTCGGGATCACGCCGGCCACGAACAGGACCACGAGCGCATGCCAGTCGCCGATGAAGGTGCTCATGCGATCGCCTTTGCCCTTGCCCGGTGCACGCCATAGGCGATGGTGCCGGCGACGACGCCGCTGACCAGAATGTCGAGGCCGCTGTTGAGCAGCGTCGCCAATGGATACAGCGCCAGTCCCAGCGCGAGCGCGACACCGTCGGCAAGCTCGCGGCAATTGCGCGCGGTCGAGAACAGGAACGCCAGCGGCGTCAGCATCAGGATCGCCGCGGCGAAAAGCTGCGAGAGATTGGCGGCCAGCAGGTAGCCGATCGTGTTGGCCACCACAGAGAGAAAGACCAACCCGCAACCGAGCCCATGAATGAAGGCGATGCGGCGCTCCCGCGGCACCTGCGGCAGAAAGCGATGGCATTCGACCCACAGCGTGACGGCGGTGAGATGCGCCACCAGGATCAGGTGCCGCCGTTTTGTCTTTGGCGTCCGCATCATCGGCAGGACGGACACCACCATCGGAAACAGGCGGATGGCGCTGACGCTCACCGCGATCGCCGATTGCAGGATGGTCGCGCCGGAGCCCAGCGTCGACACCAGGATGATCTGGGCCGGTCCAGCCCAGACGAACACCGTGCTCGCCAACGTCCAGGCCAGCGAGAAATGCGTGTCATGCGCCAGCGCCCCGATGCCGAGATAGGTCGCGAACAGCACCAGCGCCAGGATGGTCGATCCGACCGACCGCACGCCCCAGAAGAAGGCGCGGAATGAGCTGTGCCATTGCGGGGAATCGAGCGGAGGAAGCGCCACGGAGGACCAGAGAGAGGTTTGAATTGAGCGGCATAGGGCGCGGATGAAGCGGGGCGGCGTCAAGCAAGCGCGCCTCAGGGCTGGCATGCAGCAGCGCCCCACCTTCATTGCGAGCGGAGCGAAGCAATCCATGCCGCCGCTTGCGGAGAGATGGATTGCTTCGTCGCTTCGCTCCTCGCAATGACGAGCCCTACCCTCTCACACCCTGTTCCGCAACACGAAACAGGCACCGCCGGCTTTGCGGATGCGGCTGCAGAGATTGTCGGCCTCGGGCCGCGTGTCGGCGCCGATGCGCACCTGGTAGAAAGTGGCGGTCCCGCGCGTGCGCAGAGGTGCGCTAAGCAGGCTCGGATCCTGGTCGCCGATCACGGCGCCCAGGCTCTTCATCGCACGCGCATACATCGCCAGCGCCTTGTCGCGGTTGAAGCCCGCGGCGAGCTGCACGCCCCAGACCTTTGCTGCGGCGAGCGTGACATGCTGCTCGAGCCCAGCGACGAACGGGTTCGGCGCGCGCTTCAGAAGCGCCATCAATTCGCGGCAGCTCGACGTCGGCGGACGCGCGGGCATCTTGCCGCCGCGGCCGGCGGACGCCCATTCGTCGACGCTGGAGCCGGTGATCGCGTATACATAGTTGCGCGTTTCCTGCGGCATGTAGCCGGTGCCGGCGAGCCAGTCCTGCACGCGGCGCGGACCGGCATTGTAGGCCGCGGCGGCAAGGCCGAGATTGCCGAACTGGCTGCGAAGCTCGCTGAGGAATTCCGCCGACTTCGGCAGCGCCTGTACAGGATTGAAGGGATCGAGCAGGCCGCGCTCGTTCGCCGTTCCCGGCATGAACTGCGCGATGCCCTGCGCGCGCTGGCCGTTCCGCGTCATCGGGCCGACCGCATCGGGCTGAAATCGGCTCTCCTGCCAGATCACGCGGGCAAAGAATTCGAGCGGCAGATCGTTCGCCCGTGCAGCAGATTCGATCATCAGGCACATCGCCTCCCGCGCCTCACTCTCGCGCGCGGTCTCAGACTTTTCCGGGGGTTGCGCGAGTTCCTCGACGCTCGGGTGAACGACGCGGCTGTCAGGCTCCTCGGCCGCCGCCGGTGCCAGCCACAGCAAGATCACGAGAGCAGCGCTGAAATGCGGGATTATTCGCATCATCTCAGACCTGACAAATCAGTCCTTGACTTAGGCGGCGGGCCAACTAGCAAACTTGGGCATTATCAACGCGCCAGGGCCGAAATGCGCACAATCTATTTTGATCTCGACGGCACGCTGACCAACCCCAAGCCCGGGATCACCCGCTCGATCCAATATGCCCTCGAGCGACTGGGCAAGGCGGTCCCAAGCGAAGACGAATTGACCTGGTGCATCGGCCCTCCCCTGCACGCGAGCCTGAAGAAACTGGTCGGCAGCGATGCGCTCGCAGATCGGGCTCTGACACTTTACCGGGAGCGGTTCGCCGATATCGGCCTGTTCGAGAACGAAACCTATCACGGCATCCAGGAGACGCTGTCCGCGCTGGCCGCCTCGCATCCGCGCATGTTCATCGCCACCAGCAAGCCTGCGGTGTATGCCGAGCGGATCATCGATCATTTCGGCCTGCGTCCCTATTTCGAACAGGTGTTCGGCTCGGAGCTCGACGGCACGCGCACCGACAAGACCGAGCTGTTGCGACATGCGCTCGAAATGGCGAAGGCGGATCCCACGCAGGCGATCATGATCGGCGACCGCAGCCACGATATCGTCGGCGCGCGGAGCAACGGCATGACAGCCATCGGCGTCCTCTACGGCTATGGCAGCGAAGAGGAGCTGAAGGGGGCCGGCGCACATCATATCTGCGCGACCCATCCGAATTTGCTCGACCATTGCCTATCGCTTCCGGCTTGATCACTCGGAGCACACGAGATGACAACAACGTCCGACCAGCAGCTCGACTTCGCACCCGACGACGACGCGCCGATCGGCTACATGAAACGCACGCGCGACTACTATGCTGCGATCGGCTACACGACGCCCTATCGGTGGGCGCATTACACCAGCGCGCCGTTCCAGCCGCTGCGCAAGCCGCTCGCCGAATCCCGCCTCACCATCATCACCACGGCGGCGCCGTTCGATCCCGCCAAGGGCGATCAGGGACCAGGGGCGAAATATAACGGCGGCGCCAAGTTTTATCAGGTCTATGACGGCGACACATCGAAGCAGCACGATCTGCGCATTTCCCACATCGCCTATGACCGCGTGCACACCTCGGCCGAAGACAGCGGCACCTGGTTCCCGTTGCCGCAATTGCGGCGGCTGGCGGAGGAAGGACGGATCGGCGAGATCGCGCCGCGCTTCTTCGGCGCGCCCACCAATCGCAGCCACCGCGTCACCATCGATACCGATGCGCCGGAGATCCTGGCGCGCTGCCGCGCTGATGGCGTCGATGCCGCCGTCCTGGTACCGAACTGCCCGGTGTGCCACCAGACCGTCAGCCTGGTGGCACGGCATCTCGAGGCGGGCGGCATTTCGACCGTCGTGATGGGCTGCGCCAAGGACATCGTCGAGCACGCCGCCGTGCCGCGCTTCCTGTTTAGCGATTTCCCGCTTGGCAATTCAGCCGGCAAGCCGCACGATCCGGCTTCGCAGGCGTTCACGCTGGAGCTTGCGCTGCGCGTGCTGGAGTCCGCGCCGGGACCGCAGACGACGGTGCAGTCGCCGCTGCGCTGGAGCGCGGACCATTCCTGGAAGCGCGACTACAGCAACGCCGACGCGCTGAGCGCCGAGGAACTGGCGCGGCTCCGCCGCGAGTTCGACGCGCAGAAGGAAATCGCGAAGGGCATCCGCGAGAGCGCGGCGTAGTCCCTCAATGAAAAAGGCCGGCTTTGCAGCCGGCCTTTTTTGATGATCGATCACAACGCTATCACACCTTCACCAGCGGTCCGCGCGCTGGCCCCTTGGAGCCACCGCCGTTGGGACCGCCCGGCTTCGGCTTGCGCTTGCGGGCGCCGGGGAGCTTCTCCGGCTTCGGCGTGACCGGGCCTTCGACGAACTCGAAGCCGATCTTGTCCTTGCCGGTTGCCTCGTCCTTGACCAGGACGACACGGACATGGCCGCCGCCCTTGAGCTGACCGAACAGCACTTCATCGGCCAGCGGCTTCTTGATGTGCTCCTGGATCACCCGCGCCATCGGGCGGGCGCCCATCTGCTCATCATAGCCATTCTCGATCAGCCATGCCTTTGCGGGCTCGGACAGCTCGATGGTGACGTCGCGGTCCGCGAGCTGCGCCTCAAGCTGAAGCACGAACTTCTCGACCACCATGCCGATCACCTCGGCATTGAGATGCGCAAAAGAGACGATCGCATCGAGCCGGTTGCGGAATTCCGGCGCGAACTGGCGATTGATCGCCTCGTGGTCGTCGCCTTCCCGCTTGCTACGGGTGAAGCCGAAGGCCTGCCGTGCAAGATCGGCCGCGCCCGCATTCGTGGTCATGATCAGGATCACATTGCGGAAGTTGACCTGCTTACCGTTATGGTCGGTCAGCCTGCCGTGATCCATGATCTGCAGCAGCACGTTGTAGAGATCCGGATGCGCCTTTTCGATTTCGTCGAGCAGCACCACGCAATGCGGATGCTGGTCCACGCCGTCGGTCAACAGGCCGCCCTGGTCGAAGCCGACATAGCCGGGAGGTGCACCGATCAGGCGCGACACCGTGTGCCGCTCCATGTACTCGGACATGTCGAAGCGCAGCAGCTCGACGCCGAGCGACGCCGCGAGCTGTTTTGCCACTTCGGTCTTGCCGACGCCGGTCGGGCCGGAGAACAGGTAGCAGCCGATCGGCTTCTCCGGTTCGCGCAAGCCGGCACGCGCCAGCTTGATCGAGGCCGACAGCGACTCGATCGCCTTGTCCTGGCCAAACACCACACGCTTCAGGGTTTGCTCGAGGTGCTTCAGCACCTCGGCATCGTCCTTCGACACGCTCTTCGGCGGGATCCGCGCCATGGTCGCGATCGTGGTCTCGATCTCCTTGATGCCGATCGTCTTCTTGCGCTTGTTCTCGGCGACCAGCATCTGCGCCGCACCGGACTCGTCGATCACGTCGATCGCCTTGTCAGGCAATTTGCGGTCGTGGATGTAGCGCGAGGAAAGCTGCACCGCCGCCTCGATCGCCTCATTGGTGTATTTCAGACGATGGTAATCCTCGAAATAGGGCTTGAGGCCCTTGAGGATCGCAATCGCGTCTTCCACCGTCGGCTCGTTAATGTCGATCTTCTGGAACCGGCGCACCAAAGCGCGGTCCTTCTCGAAATGCTGGCGGTATTCCTTGTAGGTCGTCGAGCCCATGCAGCGGATGGTGCCCGATGCCAGCGCTGGCTTGAGCAGGTTGGACGCATCCATCGCGCCGCCCGATGTGGCACCGGCGCCGATCACGGTGTGGATCTCGTCGATGAACAGGATCGCGTTCGGGTGCGCCTCGAGTTCCTTCAGCACCTGTTTCAGGCGCTCTTCGAAATCGCCGCGATAGCGCGTGCCGGCGAGCAGCGTTCCCATGTCCAGCGAGAACACGGTGGCAGCGGCCAGCACTTCCGGCACTTCGCTGTCGACGATGCGCTTGGCCAGTCCCTCCGCAATCGCGGTCTTGCCGACGCCGGCTTCGCCGACGAACAGCGGATTGTTCTTCTGCCGGCGGCACAACACCTGGATCGCGCGGCTGATCTCGGCATTGCGGCCGATCACGGGATCGATCTTGCCGTCACGCGCCTTCTTGTTGAGGTTGACGCAATAGGTCTCGAGCGCCTCGCCCTTCTTCTTGGAGTCCTCGTTGCCCTTGGTCTCGGTCTCCTCGTCGACGCCGCGCACCGGCCGCGCCTCGGAGACGCCCGGCCGCTTGGCGATGCCGTGGCTGATGTAGTTGACCGCGTCGTAGCGCGTCATGTCCTGCTCTTGCAGGAAATAGGCGGCGTGGCTTTCGCGCTCGGCGAAGATCGCGATCAGCACATTGGCGCCGGTCACTTCTTCGCGACCCGAGGACTGCACGTGGATCACCGCACGCTGGATTACGCGCTGGAAACCGGCGGTCGGCTTCGCGTCATCAGCGCCATCAGTCACCAAATTTTCGAATTCGGTCTCGAGATAGTTGACGAGACTGGTCCTGAGCTTGTCGAGATCGACGCTGCAGGCCCGCATCACCGCGGCCGCATCCGAGTCGTCGATCAGCGACAGCAGAAGGTGTTCAAGCGTCGCGTATTGATGGTGACGCTCGTTTGCAATCGCCAATGCACGATGCAGGGATTGTTCAAGGCTTTGGGAAAAAGTAGGCATTCGCTTCCTCTATGGCCCCCGGCCATCATGATCGCCATTGCCCGGTCAGGCAACAACAACCTTCGTCATCCCCTGTCATATAGTCACGCACGATCGTGGCAAAAGCCCGGCTTCGCGCAGCGGTCAGCCAATCGAGCAAAGGCGCCGCGACCGAGAGCCACATCCCGCCAGCCAGCGGGAACGCCATCTGCTTCCGTCAGGCAAACCATTTCCATCAGGCAAATCGGAAGCAAGACCCGTTCCGCTTCGTGGCGGGTCTGCTCGACGCTGGGCCCGCGTTACTTTTTTTCCATCACACATTGCAGCGGATGCTGGTGCTTCCGCGCAAAATCCATCACCTGGGTTACCTTGGTCTCGGCAATCTCATAGGTGAAAACCCCGCACTCCCCGATGCCATGGTGGTGCACGTGTAGCATGATCTTGGTCGCCGCTTCCGCGTCCTTGTTGAAGAACTTCTCTAAGACATGAACGACGAACTCCATCGGCGTGTAGTCGTCGTTCAAGATCAGGACGCGGTACAGATTGGGGCGCTTGGTCTTCGGCTTGACCTTGGTGATGACCGAAGTGGACGGACCTCCGGTCGTCCCCCCACTACGGCCCTCGTCGTTGCCCATCCGGGGCGCTAATGGTGCGGCAAGCGCCGATAAGGGCGAATTGGTTGCAAAAACTGTCTGCGACATGGCTCAGGCGTTCGACATCCCCAAAGGAAACACGCAACGCACTTGGAGGTTGCGCAACGCCGAAAACAGCCGTCACGGAACTTCCAGCACGCTCAAGAGATCGCCGCTTCCCGGTCCGATCCTTTGCTGGGTCGGCGAAACGCAATATGGGCCCGGCTCCGTCCTGCTGCAAGCACAGATGCGTGGCTCACACGAGGACGGCCGGCCCGACTCCCGGGTCTCGGCGCTCATGCGAAGGTTAATCGTTTCTGGCGGGTTTGACAAAGGAAGCCGACCACTCGTTTAGCGACCATTGACAATAGGTCCGCTTTCGTCCCCGTCGTTCGGCTTTTGCCTTGGCTTTGACCCGTTTTTATGAGGACCGGTTTACCACCTATTTAGCGGCGCACTGAGAAATGGCGGCACCAACCAGATTGCGGTGAACGCCATGCCCGTCACAACCATTTTCGACCGTCTTCGCACGGCGGCCCGCCGGTTCGCCGGCGCGGATCAAGGCAATATAGCGGTAATCTTTGCCCTAGCTGCGGTTCCGATCGTCACCTTCGTCGGCGCGGCGATCGACTATTCTCGCGTCAACGCCGCCCGCTCTTCGATGCAGGCGGCGCTCGACTCGACGGCGCTGATGCTGTCCAAGGATCTCACCAACGGAACCATCACAACCTCGCAGATCCAGGCTCAGGCAAAGATCTATTTCGCGTCCCTCTACACCGACAAATCCGGGACGGTCTCACCCGACAGCGTCCAAGCTTCCTACACGCCGAAAGACAGCAGCGGGATAACGAAGATCCAGGTGACCGCTTCCGGTAACCTGCCGACCGATTTCCTAAGAATGGCCGGCTACCCGACCCTCGATTTCGGCACCAGCTCGACCGCTGCCTGGGGCAATACCCGCATGCGCGTAGCAATGGTGCTGGATAACACCGGATCGATGGCCCAGAACGGCAAGATGGCGGCCTTGCAAACGGCGGCCAAAGACATGATCGATACGTTGTCCACCTACAACAAGCAGGAAGGCGACGTCTATATTTCCATCATCCCGTTCGCAAAGGACGTCAACGTTGGAACCGGCTACGTCGACGCGCCGTGGATCAACTGGGCGGAATGGGAAGCTGAGCCGCCTATCTTAAACGACAAATCCACCAGCGCTAACGCGGCCTTTAAAACGGCCGTAGCCGGATCGGACTGCCCTTTCACGAAAAACAATCACGGCTTCGTTTGTATGGACCGGCCTGCAACAACGTCCGGAGCCAAGACCGCAAGCAAAATACCTTCGAGCGGCTACATCTGTCCCGGCCTTGATAGCGGCAGGAAACTTCCCGGCAAAACCAATATTTACTACAATGGGTGCTACACGACCGTCAGCGGCGCGAGCGCAAGTTGCGGATCATTCGGTCCTAACAGATGCTCGTGCTATGGGAGCGGCTCAAGCAAGATATGTCACCTTTGGCGCGGTGACGATACCCCTGCGACGGCTGCAGCAAGGCCTGCGCACAGCACTTGGACCGGCTGCGTCAACGATCGCGACCAGGACCACGATACGGAGAACATCGATCCGGGATCAGCCGTCAATGATGGGACACCGTCAAAGCGGTTCTACGCCGAACAGTGGTCCGATTGCCTTCCCGCCACGATAACTCCGATGAGCAATCAGTGGCAGACTCTCAAGAACCAGATCAGCGCAATGACTCCCAGCGGCAACACCAACCAGGCTGTTGGGCTAGCTTGGGGGTGGCAGTCCCTGAGCACGACGAATGGTCCCATCGCGGCAAAGGCGAAAGAGAGCACCTATGTCTACAAGGATTACATCGTCCTGCTGTCCGACGGATTGAACACCCAAAACCGCTGGAGCACATCCCAGTCGAGCATTGACACCCGTCAGGATATCCTCTGCGGGAACATCAAGAAGGACACGACCAACCCCGTCACAGTGTTCACGATTCAGGTCAACATCAACAACGCAGACCCGAAATCGCAGGTGCTGCAGGATTGCGTGACCACCCCCAACGGCAGCTTCCAAATGATCACGGACCCGAACGAGACTTCGACTGCATTCAAGAACATCCTCACACAAATCTCCAAGCTGCGAGTGGCGAAGTAATCCGATTGCCCGTACCAAGAAAAAAGCCCGGCCATGACGGCCGGGCTTTTGTTTTCCGGAAGCTGGTGCTGGCAGCGTCGATCAGTGCGCCGGGCCGAATTTGGCGACCAGGCCCTCGAACGGCTTGAAGGTCTGCTTGGCGCAGTCGCTGTAGAGGCCGGCGATCTTCTGCGATTCCGCAACGAAGGTCTCATAGGCCGAGCGGGCATACTCGGTCTGGGCTTCCAGCGCCTTCTCGAGCGACTTCACGCCGGACAGCTTTTCCACAAACGACTTGGTGTCCTCGAACGACTTCTTCGCGTAGTCGCCATAGGCGGTCGCGATCGCCTGGACGCCGCTCTGCAGATTGTTCGCCGAAGCTGTGATCGTCTCAATCTGCTCTTTTCCGTAGTTCTGAATGTCTTCAACCTTGACCATTGGAATCCTTTCCCAAGACTTTTTCGCGCAAACCCATTGTCGGCACGAGCCGACTCCCCGAACGCGCCGTCAAACTAGTGCGGCGCACAATCAAGTCAAGGGATATTGTGCATCGCACAAATTGTTCGAATTTGCCGTAAACCCCGGGTCTTTACGCAACGCTTAATTAAGCTTTTGGAAACTCGGCAGGCCTAACCTTGATTCCCGAACGGGTTCATCTTCCGACAGGCAGCCTGAAAACTGTTTGTGAACAGCATCTTAGCCAGAACAGCGACCCTGGCCGGCCGATGCAACCGGAGCCTCGTTTCCGGAAGCCATCGTCGAACAGGGGGATGTCAGCGGCCCGTCGGGCACAATTTTGCCTCACGGGCCGGTGATCAAGATAGAAATTGGGACGGGGAAGTAAATGCTTCGTACAACTTTCGCTTCCTCGCGCGTCTTGCGAGTTGGCGTTCTCGGGCTCATCACCTTCACCACAGCGATCCTGATCTCCAGCGAGAGCGCCGAGGCGCGTCGCTCGCGCCACCGTCATCACGTGCGCTCTCATCAGGTGGATCGCGACAGCTATAGCCCCCAATTCTCCTCCATCATCGTCGACGGCAATTCCGGCTCGGTGCTGGCATCCAACAATCCCGATGGTCTTCGTCATCCGGCCTCGCTGACCAAGATCATGACGCTTTATCTGCTGTTCGAGCGCCTCGAAGCCGGCAGGATGAAGCTGGATACGGAGATGCAGGTATCGGAGCACGCCTCAGAACAGGCTCCCACCAAGCTTGGCCTCCGCCCCGGCCAGACCATCAGGGTCGAGGACGCCATCAAGGGCCTGGTGACGCGTTCCGCCAATGACGCCGCAGTCGTGATCGCCGAAGCCATTGGCGGCGATGAGGATGACTTCGCCAAGATGATGACGCGGAAGGCCCGTTCGCTCGCCATGAGCAAGACGGTCTACCGCAACGCCTCAGGCCTGCCCAACGATGAGCAGGTGACGACCGCGCGCGACCAGGCCACCCTCGGCCGCGCGATCCAGGATCGGTTCCCGCGCTACTATCGGTACTTCTCGACCTCCGTGTTCAATTATCGGGGACAGTCGATCCGCAATCACAACCACCTGCTCGGCAAGGTCGAAGGTATCGACGGCATCAAGACCGGCTACACCCGTGCCTCCGGCTTCAATCTCGTCAGCTCGATGCGCCGCGGCAATCGCCATCTGGTCGGCGTGGTGTTGGGTGGCCGCAGCGGCGGCTCGCGCGACGCCATCATGCGCAGCCTGCTCGCCGAGAATCTCGAGAAGGGCGCAACTATCCGCACCGCCGCCGCCATCACCGAGAAGAACGTCGCGGATGGCAATACCAATGTCGCGGAAGCTGATACTCCGTCCCGCGGCAACGACCAGCCGGCGCAAGTCACTTCCAGCGCCGCCGCCTCCGCTGAGCCCGCAATGGCAGCGCTCACGCCGGCGGCTCCGCGCCCGGCCGCAAAGGCATCGCTGATGGCCGCAGCGGCCGCCGCCCTTCCTCCGCCACCGGCGAAGGTTGAGCCAGCGGCGAGGCCGGAGCCCAAGTCAGAACCCGCGCCCCTGACCAACGGCGTGATCCAGAGCCAGCCGATGGCCATTATCCCGGGCTCGGCCGAGCCGATGAAGCCGGTCAAGGTGAAGACGGTTCAGGTCAAGGCCGGCAGCACGAAGCTCGCCTCCGCCGCTCCGTCCCAGCCGGCCCCACCGATCACCAATGCGATCCCGGCGCGTCCGGAAGTGGCAGAGACCTCCAGCGCCGTTGTGGCGAGCGCCGATGTCGCCAAGACCGACGCGTCCAAGACCGAAGCCGCCAGACCCGCAGCCCGGACCGAAATGCCGCCGCAGCCCGCCGGGTTCGGCACCGGCAACGGCATCCTCGGCGTGTTGCCCGCGTCGAGCCTGCAGCAGCCCACCTCCTCGCCGCAGACGGTCGCCGCGTTCCAGCCGCAAGCGGTGCAGCCGGTCGCGGTCGCCAAGCCTACGCAGCCTGCCATGCACACCGGCTGGATCATCCAGGTCGGTGCGCTCGAAAGCGAGGACGAGGCGCGCCAGCGCATCGATCTTGCGCGCAACCAGTCGCGCGGCCTCCTCGGCAAGGCAGATCCCTTCACCGAGCCGGTCGTCGGCAAGGATAACCGCAAGCTTTATCGCGCCCGCTTTGCCGGCCTCGAGCGCGAGCAGGCCGAGGCGGCGTGCCGGACGCTGAAACGCGCCGACATCTCCTGCATCACCATCCGCAACTGATCTTTCGGCTAGAGCATTTTCGGTTCTGATTGAATCAGAACCGAAGCTCTAGATTCTTGTTTTGACGCGTTTTCTTCACGCGAACCGGTATCCACTTCCCTCGAAGACGCTCTAACCTGAAAATCGCAAAGCCGGCGCCCACCAGCGCCGGCTTTCTTGCGTCGGCCCGTGGCAGCGGCGGCTACTTGTTCCCTCGCGAAACTTCTCGGCAAGGATTTACGGTTAAGCTTTCGAGAACAGGGGATCGACCACGCTGGACAACGGCGGGGTGAGATCGGAGCGTCAACACAGAGAAGCAGCGGCAACTCTCGGTTTGTAGCGTTTGGTAGCGTGCCGGAGTTAGCTAGAATGCGTGCGAAGCAAGGTATCCTTGGCCTCGTTTACACGGGCAGCGAGGTACGTCGACCCCCCTTGATCGGGATGCAGTTTCTTCATGAGAGCGCGGTGCGCCCGGCTGATATCGTCACGCGAGGCTCCCGGCTGCAGGCCAAGGACCTGGTAGGCCTCCTCTTCCGTCATTTTGCCGCCCGGCGCCGCGCGGCGCTGCCCCCCTGCCCCGTTGCGCTGCGTGTCCTGACGCCAAGCGGGAAACCGGCGGTCCAAATAGCTTTCAAGTAACGTGACGCTTTCGGCGTCGAAGCCGGCGGCCATCGCCAGCAATCCCTGCAGGTCGAACTCGTCGAGCGAGCGGCCGGCATTCGGTCCTTCCACGATCTGGCCCGACAGCGCGCCAGTGTCGTGGTCGAGGCTCATGTCGAGATATTTCGAGCGCACGCGCGAACTCTGTCCGGCGGAACGCCGCGCGCCGCCGAAGATGCTGTTGAAATTGCCCAGCACGTTCGGCGACCAGCCGAGCAGGCCGGCGCCAAAGATCCCGAGTGGGATCGCCACCGCAAGTTCTCCCCTGATGCCGGTATAGGCGGCGACTGCGAGCGACAAGACGCCGCCGACGATCTTGATCGCGCGCGCCAGCATCGCCGGGTTGGCGGCCCGAAACATCTGCAGCAGGAGATAAAGCATGACAACGGCGACGACGCCGGCAATCAGAGTTGGCATGGGCGCAATATAATCGCGGCGGCGAGGAAAAGCATCGCGAACCATCGGCGCCGATCTGCCGCTGGAGGCCCTGGTGTGGCAGGAGGCATCCGGCGCCACCTTTCTAGCCTACAATGATCCGCCTGGCTTGCGCACCGCCACAAGCTGTCGGGCGAAGCGGCGACCGCCGTCAGCAACATGTCGGCCGCGCTCAATGCGTGCGAAAGCGGCGACGTCATAGGTAAAGCTGAGGTGCAGTCACTTCATCTGGCCGATCAACTTGGCCGCACCGCTCGCGGTTTTCGACAATTGCAGCAGCGCCTCGCGGCCGCCGGCGGCGTAGGCCGCAGCCGCCCGCAGCAGTTCGCGCAATTGCGCCGCTGCGCCCGGATCGAAGCGGCAATAGGCGCCGCCGGTCAGCCGCGCAATCTCGCGGAACGTCTGCTCGGCGGTGGCGTCGCCGCCTTCCTGGAACATGAAGACGGGTACCTTGAGCAGCCCGAGTTCGCCGGCCTTGGCGCAGAGATCGTCGGCGGACTCCTCCATGGCGTCGCCGACGAACACCACAGCCCGCACCCCGGAGGCGACCGCCTCGCGGCGCGTCTCGGACAACACTTTGCCGATCTGGGTATTGCCGCCCTGGCAATCGATCTTGCCCATCAATCTGGCAAGGTGAGCGCTGTCGGAAATCCATCCAGTCGCCCGGCATTCGTTGAAACCGCGGTAATAGACCAGGCGGATATCGAGACTGCCCAGAGAGGCAGCCTCGCGAAACATGTCCGCCTGCAGCGCACAGGCCATGTCCCAGGTCGGCTGCCGGCTCATCGTGGCGTCGAGTGCAAAAATCAGCCTTCCGCGCCCGCTGGCGTGATGCGGCGACATCGCGCGCGCCTTGGCGACGAAGGCGGCGATATCGTCGGAGCTGGACGGAGATGCTTCCGGCAAGCGACCGGACTGGCGGGCCTCGGCCGCCTGCGCAGCGATGTCGTTACCGGATTTCGGTTTGGTCGGTTCGGCAGCCATGAATCCTCGCCGTTGCTGCGAGGATTATGTGGGCCGGGATCAGGAAAGCGTCAATGCGCTCGCGCGGGTGCGCCGAGCGGAGGGGCAGAGGTCAGTTTGGTACCGCGAAGCGATCTTTCTCGGTCTCGGTCTTCTGGACCTTCTTGGCCGAGGGATCCGGCACGTAGAGTGAGACCGGCCCCGGCTCGAGGATCTTCGGCGGCGCGCTCCTGGTATCGACCGGCGCCACCTCACTGTCGCTATCGACCAGGAACCTGTCGAGCATCGCCTGGATCGAGTTCTTCGCGACGTCCGGTCCGGTGTCGCGCATGTCATTGTGGTGGAAGTTGGTGTTCACCACCGTGATGCCGGACTTCTCGCACTCGTCGGCATCGGGCACGACGCCCGGATCAGGCTTGAACTGCGTGTCCTTCGAGCGGAAGGACAGGATCTTGAACTTGGCGTCGGTCAAGAACGGCACGCGCAGATTGTCCAGCGTCACGACCTTCTTGATCTCGTCGGGATACTGCTTGGCGAAGTACATCGAGATGTCGCCGCCCATGGAGTGTCCGACCATGGTGACCTTGGCATAGTCGGCGTTAGGCTGGAGCTTCTTCATTTCGTCGATGGCGAAGTGGATGTTGGCCACGCCGCGCTGGATTTGCGGCAGGCGGCCGACATAGATCTCGCCAGCCTTGGTCACCATCGGCGGGTCTGTCGGCAGGTCGTGCTGCGGGCTGATCACCAAATAGCCGCGCGCGGCAAAGATGTTGGTCAGGAACGAATACTCGGTGTTCTTGACGGTGTTGCCGTGGTTGAGGATCGCCACCGGCAGGGTGATCATGCCGGCGTTGGCCTGCATCTCCTTGTCCCAGCGCACGGCCACGTCGACGGGAACGAGGCGATTGTCGCGCGCCGGATCATAGAATTTGAGTGTCTCGTGACGGATAGCCCACTTGCTGGCGGTGAAATACGCGCCAGTAACAAGCACGGTAAGTGAAAGCAGAACGGTAATTCCACGTTTCATATTCGTCCTCGGCGCGCCCGCCTCTGGCGCTATATCCCATTTGTCCGGACTCTGACGGTCCGTCTGGATGATATATGTCACAGCGACGTGACGGGAAGTCCAAATGTTGTGTGTTGACCGCCTGATCGTTGTGCGATGCACCTAATCCTTGTGCATCTGCACAAGTCGCTGTGGGATTTGGCTTTCCTCCTAACCCTATGACGGCGCCGCGAAATTCGGGTTCAGGCGCTCGGTACATTTCTAATGAAACGGGCCAGTTTGAGGTTTGTTCCTGGGTTTTTGGCCCTCCCCCGTAGTCGCACGGGGTCCAAGCCGGGGTGACGGGCGAGTTCCATCGGCGGACGACGCGGGCCGTCGGTTTCTGAAGCTGGCGTGAGCCGACCCCGTCAAGTTGCGATGATGTCGTGGATCTCGAGCGGCTTGTCGACCTGGCTGAACCATTCGGCCCGGTTGGCCGCGCGGCGGCGGCCGCGCTCGTCCAGCGGCAGCTTCAATTGGCGCAGGAGGCCTGTCACCTCCTCGCGCGCCGTGACGTGGCCCATACTGGGCCGGGTGCCGAGCGTCTGTTCGTCGATATCGTCGAGCGCGGTCAGGCCGCGCGGGAAGAATTCGCGGTAGACGACGCGCTCGGCAAAGCCGTCGATCGAGCGGAAACCGAGCCGCAGCGACAACTGTTTCAGGCCGCTTGCGACGAGCTGCTTGTTGCGCGACCCAAGCATCGAGAGGCGGTTGCGGACCACGATCCAGTCGGTGGTCGCGCCGTCCACCTGCCGGCGCTTGCGCCTGACGTCGCGCACCATCTCGGCGTAATGGCTTTCGCCCGTCACCGAATAGGTGGCGGGATCGATGGTGCCCAGCACGTCGAAATCGAGGAAGCTGTCATTGATCGGCGTCACCAGCGTGTCGGCCATCGAATGGGCGAGCCGCATCAGGTAGCTGTCGGTGCCCGGCGTATCGATGACGATGAAATCGAAATTGCGCTCGACCGCGCTGATCGCCGCCATGAACTGCTGGAACTCGGCGTTCTCGTTCTCCGCGATCTGCATCGTCTCGCCGTATTTGATGCAATGATGCACGGGGATTTCGAGGTCGAGCTTGGTGCGCCGTGCCCAGGCGCGCCGGTTATTGATGTAGCGGGTAAAGCTTTGCTGGCGGCAATCGAGATCGATGGTGGCGACCCGCTGGCCGGCCTTCATCAGCGCGACTGCGATGTGGAGGGCGCTGGTGGATTTGCCCGAACCGCCCTTCTCGTTGCCAAGCACCACCACATGGGCGGAGCCGGATTGCCCCTGACTAGCCTGTACCAGCATGACCTGATCCCCCTCGATATCTTCAAATCGGGCGCTTCGACGGTCAAGTGAAATGCGCCATGCGCTTAAGGGGCAGCCGACTGTCTTCCTTAATCATGAATCGGTCGCCGGATATGTCAGCCCACAATCGTTTGACGTCACCCAAACGGGTCAGGTGCGCGCGCCTGCCGCCTTGGCGTCGACGCCCTCCCCTTGGTATGGTCGCGCGCCCGCCTCATCGAGCGAGTCAAAGCCCGTCTCGCCCGACCAGACCTTCCCGAACCAGCCCAAGAGATTGAATCCAGATGTCGCGAAGTCCCGTGGTCGTCCGCACCGTCCCTGCCTTGCGCCGCGCCGTTGAGGCTCTACGCGGCAGAAAGGCGATGACAGCGCTGGTGCCAACCATGGGAGCTCTCCATGACGGGCATGTGTCGCTGGTGCGCCTTGCCAAGCGACGCGCCCAGCGCGTCATCGTCTCGATCTTCGTCAATCCGACCCAGTTCGCGCCGACAGAGGATTTCGGCTCCTATCCGCGTACCTGGAAGGACGACGTCGCAAAGCTCGCCGCCGAGAAGGTCGACCTGATCTGGCATCCCGACGTCAAGACGATGTACCCGGATGGCTTTGCCACGCGGATCGCGCCGGAGGGGCCCGCCACCGTCGGCCTCGAAGACCGCTTCCGCCCACATTTCTTCGGCGGGGTCGCAACGGTCGTCGGCAAACTGTTCACGCAGTGCCGGCCGGATTTTGCGATCTTCGGCGAGAAGGATTTTCAGCAGCTCCGCGTCGTGACCCAGATGGCGCGCGACCTCGACCTCGGCGTCAAGGTGATCGGCTCCAAAACCGTGCGCGAGCGCGACGGGCTCGCAATGTCATCCCGCAACGTCTACCTCTCGCCCGAAGAACGGCGCGTGGCGCCGGAGCTCTATCGCGTCATGAAGGAAACCGCCCGCCGCATCCGTGCCGGTGAAGCGATCAAGCCGGCTGTCGCCGGAGGCGCCGAGCTGATCGAAAAGGCCAGCTTCAAGCTCGACTATCTGGAAGTGCGCCACGCCGAGACGCTGGCGCCGATCGTCTCGATCAAGGATGGCCCGCTGCGGATGCTGGTGGCCGCACGGCTCGGCACCACGAGGCTGATCGACAATATCGCGGTGTAACCCGACCGGATATCGGTGTAACCCGACCAGCCGTTACAGCAATCCAAGATCGCGCAGTTCGCGCCGCATCGGTTCGGGCATCGCCGCGACGCCGGAAGCGGCCGATTTGGTCAGGTCGGGCGGCGCGGCATCGGCGGTGAGATAGCGCCAGCCCTGGAAGGGACGCATCGGGCGCGGCGATACCGTGATCACCTTGGGCTGCATCACGATGCGGCAGCGGCCGATGCCGTCCTTGTCGCGGAACGGCTCGATCGCGATGATCTTCTCGCGCGCGGCGATCTCGCCGCGGATCACCCAATAGAGCGAGCCGCCGGCAAGGATTTCCTCCTCCCGTTTCGGCGTCATCCGTGTGATGTGGACATGACGCTGCGGCAGGCCCTTCTTCTTCGCGGTCGCCATCCGTTCGGCGACCCAGGTCTTAAGTTCCTTGACCGAGTCACAACCGACGGCGAGCTTGATGAGATGAAGCGGCATGATCGTTTCGCTTTAGCCGCCGGCACCGGTTTTGAAAAGATCAGTCGTCCGAAGTTGCAGGAGCGGCTGTGGACGCCGGCGGTGGCGGCGTGATCGGCACCGGCGCGGGTGCCGGCGGACGTTTGGCCACCGCCTGTTTCTTGGCAGCGGCCGGCGGCGCGGGCGAAGCCGCTGGCGCGGAACGTGGCGCAGGCGGAGCTGCGGTCGTGGCAGCCGTCGCGGCCTGCGGCGGCTTCGGTGCGGGCTCAGGCGTCATGATGCTGATCGGAGGGGTGTTCGCGGCCGACGGAAACTCGGCGTTGGTAGGTTTGCCGGTCGGGAGGGATGGCGGCAGTGCTCCGAGCACCCCTGCTCCGGCCGCCGCTGCAATGGCAGGCGCCGGCGCGTTCCACGACGGCGCGTAGCGGGTGACCAGGTTCTCATAGAGGCGCTCGTCCATATTGGACGCGATCTGCTGGCTGGTCCCGAGCGAACCGAACGCCGCGCATGAAGCCGGCGTGCAATGGTCTCGTGCCATCAGCACATAGGCCATGAGCCCGTAGCGATCCCGCTCGATCGCGCGCCGCAGCGCCTGCAGTTCGGGCGACGTGTTGCGCTCGGCGGTCGCGAGATCGCCCAACGACGTCAGGCGGGTAATCTGGGAAGCCGCATAGGCGACCGCGGCAGCCGCAGAGTCGGCGGAACCGAACAACACCTTTTCGCAGGCGTTCAGCACGGCATCGCCCGCGAGGTCATCGATGCAGGCCAGCGCGGCTGGCGCCGCGACGACCGGCTGTGCCGAACGCACATCAGCGGAAGCAAGCCGGCTGCCGGAATCGAAGCCACGAATGGTCGCGGCAGCAGCGACCGCAATCGCAAGCAAGGTGATGACCGTCAACGCGCCGTTGGCCACGGATTTCTCCGCGCGCAACAGCGTGATCAACAGGATCACCCCAAAAAATCCTGCAGCGGCCAGCGTCAGCCACATCGGAAAAGTCGCGGAGCGCCAGATATGATCCAGCGAAGAAGCCCAGCTCATACGCGATGTCCCTCAACGCAGCATAAAACACAGTTGCGAAAGGCGAACGCCTCCTTTCGGGCATTCGCCCCTCGGCAGAGTCGTTCTGCGAACGGGGCCTTTTGACGGCGACCCATCAGGGAACCGCGCCAACCGGGTGCTTGCGCACAGCTCTCTTCAGGACAGGGCGAGCTGGCTTTCCTTGGCAACCCGTTCGAAAGCTTCGGTCGAGCTTTTGATGCGGTACTGGCAATCGTCACCGTCGGTCGGCAGCAGCCGGACCACCTGATAGGTCCCGGTAGCGGCCGGACGAGACACGTTGCTCGCAGTGAAATAGACAGTCTCTCCAACGCCGTACTTGTGCTTCAACGCCCTCTCCATTTTCTTGGATCGTCGGCCGCGCCGCCTTAGGTCCCACAGCAGCGGCCAACATTGAGAACCCTGCGTCAAGCTAGCACAGCAACGGCCCCAAAATCCAGCGGGATCGGGGCAAGGCAAATACACGAAATTTGCAGATTTTTCAGCGTGATAGGAGGTTTTCCGGCGACTGAGCCGCGTTCCACGGCGACAACAGCGAAAAGTTCGGGTTCCCGCGATCAGCCGCTATGGGGCAGCTTGCCATTCGCGCTCGCACGGAAGGTACTGGGCCGGCACCTGGGCGAGTTGGTCGACCGGATTAGACGGTCTCGAACCGCTCGATGATGAGCGTTTCAGCAAGCCCGTCGCGCGTCCACTCCTGGAATGCCGGCAGCGACGTCATCGCATCGACATAGGCCTGCGCCTCGGGCTTCACCGGGATCGCATAGGTGCGGAAGCGATGCACGACCGGAGCGAACATCGCATCCGCGCCGGAGAACACCCCGAACAGGAACGGCCCCTGCTTGCCATAGCGCGCGTGGCAGTCCGCCCAGATTTCCTGAATCCTCGCGACATTGGCGCGAGCGTCGTCCGACAAGGGGACCGCCCGGATCGGGCGATGCAGGTTCATGCCGCATTCATTGCGCAGGGGCATGAAGCCCGAATGCATCTCCGCGGAGACCGAGCGCGCATGGGCGCGGGCCGCGCGATCCTCAGGCCACAGTCTTGTTTCCGGATATTTCTCGGCGAGGTATTCGATGATCGCCAGCGAATCCCAGACCGTGACATCGCCATCGATCAGCGTCGGCACCTTGCCGGCACGCGAGAAGCTCAGGATCCGATCCTTGTCCGCCTTCACATCGGTGTAGAGCGGGATGAAGATTTCCTCGAACGGGATGTTGTTGGCGCGCAGCGCCAGCCACGGCCGCATCGACCATGACGAATAGTTTTTGTTGCCGATGACGAGCTTCAACATGTGCGGGAATCCGGTTGGATTGCTATTTTGCCATAGCGCGGCGCGGTCGTCCAACCGGCAAGCGATCGCCGCCCATGGCGACTTCACGCGACAAGCCTAGGAAGGAAAATCCTGCGGCGTGAAGCTGAGGTCGATCGTCTTCCACTCGCCATAGCGATCGGCCGGGAGCATCGTGTAGGGCTGGCACGCCTCCAGTGCACTCATCGCGCCACGCATCAGCATCGGTCCCTTCTCGGACGCACTCGCCTCGATCAGCAGAGGCTCGTCGGCGAGCCGCCCCTGCGGCGTCAAGAACACGCGCAGCGTGACCTTGACGTCGTCGGAAGGCTTTAGCGATGCCGGCAGCTTCGAGCACGTCTTGAGATGGCGGCGAAACTCGGCGACGACGCTCGGGGTGAGGTCGGCTGCCCTAACTGCCGGCGCATCGAAATCGTCGTCGACCTTGCCACCGTAGCGCGCGGCCAGGGGTGGGGCTGGTGCCGCCATCGGCGGGAGGGCCGGCGGCAGGCCGAGCTGGACATGGTATTTGATCGAGAGATCAGGCTCCGGCGGCGTGTAGGCTGGGCCGCCCGCCGGCTTTGCCGCGACCTGCGGCTGAGCCGAAGCTGATTCCGCCGGTGCCGGCTGCTTCTCATGGGGCGGCGGCGCCGACGCTGCCGGCTGCGGCGCCGGTGGAGGCGGCGTGCTTACAGGCGGCTGTTGGAGCGCGGACAGATCGATTGACGGCGACGGAGAAGGCGACGGCGATGGGGTCGGTTCGGGCTTTTTCTCGATGTCCTTCTTCTCGATGTCCTGCGGCGTGACGATGTCGACCGGAACGGTGTCGGCCGCCACGACGTCAAACGGATGGACTTCGGACAGGAGCAGCACCAGGGCCAGCACGGACACGTGCGCAACCGCCGACGCCGTCACGTCCACAGGAATGAGCTCCCGCAGGTTCATTCGCAACTGATCAGGTTTGACAGCCCCCTGCCCGTCATCAGCATAGCGGGCAATCGAGGGGTGTCTCAATCCCATTTCGGCGCGAAGCCGAAATCAGTGAGGCGGCTTGAGGCGCTGCCCATGGCCGAGATCAGGCTCATGTCGTCCTCCGACAATTCGAAATCGAAGACGTTGATGTTCTCAGACAGCCGTTCGAGCTTCGATGTCCGCGGGATCGCGGCAACATTCTGCTGCACCAGCCAGCGCAGGCAGACCTGGGCCGCCGTCTTGCGGTAGCGGTCGCCGATCCGCGCCAATGCACGGTCGTTCCGGATGCGGCCCTTCGCGATCGGGCTATAGGCGACCAGCGCCATGCCGTGCCGGGCGCAGGCGGCCTTCACCTTCGCCTGATCGAGATAGGGATGATACTCGACCTGGTCGCACACTAACGGCTCCGCGCAAGCCGCCACCGCCTCCTCGATCAAGGCGATCGTGAAGTTGGACACCCCGATATGGCGCGCGAGCCCAAGCTGTTTGGCATGCGCCAGCGCACCCATCGTTTCCGCGAGCGGCACCTGCGGGTTCGGCCAGTGCAGCAGCAAGAGATCGATTTCGGTCAGCCGCAGCCGCGCCAGGCTTTCCTTGGCCGAACGCTCCAGGTCGTTGGGCCTGAAATGGGTGGTCCAGACCTTGGTCGTGATGAAGACGTCGTCGCGCCTCACGCCGGACGCGCGCAACCCCTCGCCGACCTCGCGCTCGTTGTCATACATCTGCGCGGTGTCGATGTGGCGATAGCCGAGCCTGAGCGCCCGCTCGACGATGCGCGCGCAGGTGCGTCCGCGCAGTTCCCAGGTGCCGAGCCCGATCGCCGGGATCCTGGCGCCATTGGCTTCGATGATGTTCATGCGCCCATTATGGGCCGCCGCTGCTCCGCTGCCAACTCAGGCCGCAGAGACCTCTGTCGCCAGCGCCGCGAATACCGTTTCCGGCGAATGGGCGATGACCGCCAGAAGCGCCCGTGCTGGTCCGCGCGGGGCCCGCTTGCCCTGCTCCCAGTTGCGGATCGTTTCCACGGGCACGCCGAGCTTGGCGGCGAATTCGAGCTGGGTCAGGTGCGATCGGCGGCGGAGGTCGCGGACCGTGAGCGGCCCGGTTGGCGTCTCGGGTGCGAGCGGGAACTCCTGCCCGTCGCGCAGCTCGACAATCCGTCCATCCGCTTTCAGCCGCAAACGCTTCATGGTCTGCTCCGGAAAGCCGCATTGTCGGCGAACTGACTTAAGAGCCGCTTAACGCTAAGCAAGGTGCTAATTCAGGCCGAACCACAAAGTGGCGATGCCGAGGAAGCAGAAGAAGCCGACCACGTCCGTGATCGTCGTAACGAAGGTGCCGGACGCAACCGCCGGATCGGCGCGCACGCGCTCCAGCACCATCGGGATCAAAATCCCGCCGAGCGCACCGGCAACCAGGTTGCAGACGATGGCGAGCCCGATTACCACGCCAAGGCCCGGAATCTTGAACCAGGCGACCGCGGCAATGCCGGTGATGACGGCAAAGGCAAGGCCGTTGACGAGGCCAACCATGACCTCGCGCAGGATGACGCGAACGGCGTTGTAGGATCCGAGCTCGCGGGTGGCCAGCGCACGCACGGCGACCGTCATGGTCTGGGTCGCGGCATTGCCGCCCTGACTGGCGACGATCGGCGCCAACACCGCAAGCGCCACCATCTTTTCGAGCTGGCCTTCGAACAGGCCGAGCACGGAGGACGCAAGAAAGGCGGTCGCGAGGTTGACCAGCAGCCAATTGAAGCGCCCTCGCGCGATCGTCCAGACATTGTCCGACAACTCTTCGTGGCTGGTGACACCACCGAGCGCCTTGAGGTCTTCGTCAGCCTTCTCCTCGATGACGTCGACGACGTCGTCGATCGTGATGACGCCGACCAGCCGGTTTGTGGTGTCGACCACGGGCGCGGCCACCAGATTGTACTTGCCGAACATCCGCGCGACCTCTTCCTGGTCCTCCAGGGCGGAAACGCGGCGGCGATCTTCGTCGATCAGATCGGTGAGCGGCACCGGGCGGCGCGAGCGCAGCAGCACGTCCAGCGGTACCGCGCCCAGCCAGTGCCTGTCGCTGTCGACCACATAGATCTCGTAGAACCGGTGCGGCAGGTCGGGCGTCTCGCGCATGTAGTCGATGGTCTGATCCACCGTCCAATCTCGCGGCACCGCGATGAACTCGGTCTGCATCCGCCGGCCGGCGGAGTTGTCGGGATACAGCAGGCTGCGTTCGAGCTCGGCGCGCTCCGACGGCGGAAGCCTGTCGAGGATCTCCTCCTTGTCCTCCTCGTCGAGACCTTCGAGAAGCTCGATGGCGTCATCGGATTCCAGCTCGCGAACGCCTTCCGCAACGGTCTCCGGCTCGAGCTCTTCGAGGATTTCCTCGCGAACAGTATCGTCAACCTCGTTCAGTGCCGAGAAGTCGAAATCGGTGCCGGTGATCTCGACAAGGCTGACGCGGTCTTCCGGCGCGAGCGCTGCGATGAGATCGCCGAGATCCGCCTCATGCAGTTCGGCCACGACCTCGCACAGGAACGGCCGGTCGGCCGCGTGGATCGCGCTCGCAATATTTTCGACGAATTCGTGGCGGAGCTGCCCCTCCTCGTCCCGCATGGGCAGCCGCTCGAGGACGGACGCTTCGGCGGGATTGGCAGCGTCGATATTCTCGGCCATGCCGCGCCTCACCGTTTGACAGAAGGAAGGAACTCGTCTGAGTTATCGTTGCACGCATTACCCAATCGGCCGCGTCACGCGCAATGCCAAATATCGCCAATCGCGAAGAACAGGTGTGCTTATGAGAACGTTCGGTGCAGCCATTCTTGCCCTGCTCGCGTGGACCGGCGCGGCGCACGCCGCCGACGAATGCCCGCGCAAGGATGCGCTTGGAACGTCGCGCGTCCTGACCGTCGATCCCGCGACCTATCCGCGCGTCGGCACCAAGAGCTTTCCCGAGACATTGCCCCTGCAGGATCACGAGGTGGTGTTGACGTTCGACGACGGGCCATGGCCGTCAACCGATCGGAAGATCCTCGCGGCACTCGCCCATGAATGCGTGCGCGCCACCTTCTTCATGATTGGAAAGCCGGCCTCCGAGCATCCGGAGTTGGTCCGCCAGATCGCCGCACTCGGCCACACGGTCGCCCACCACACATGGACGCATCACAACCTCAAATACATGAAACCGGACGACGCCATTGGCGAGATCGACAAGGGCATCGCCGCGGTCGAAACGGCGCTGCATGGGCGCGCGACCACGACGCCGAGCACGCCGTTCTTCCGCTTCCCCTATTTCGAGATGTCGCCGGAGACGCTCGCGAATCTGGAGAAGCGCGGGATCGCGGTGTTCGGCGCCGACCTCTGGGCAAGCGACTGGAACAAGATGACGCCGGAGGAGGAGCTGAAGATTCTGACTGGGCGCCTGAACGCCGCCGGCAAGGGAATCATCCTGCTGCACGATCCCAAGACGCACACCGCGGCGATGCTTCCGGCCTTCTTGCGCTATCTGCGCGATCACAATTACAGGATTGTGCATATCGTGCCGCCGGGCCCGAAAACCGTGTCGGATCAAACACATTGAACCAAAGGACGGCTGTGGGTTACAAAGCATTAAGGTGGCGTTCATGACGCCGCCTGTAAGGATTTGGCGTCGGACAAAGAGAATGCAGCCAGGGTGTTATGATCGCTAGCGTTGGCGAGGGATTTTGGAAGCGGTCGTGGACTGCCCTCCCCCTGCTGATTCTAATCGGCGCGAGCAGCCAGTCCGCAGTCGCGGCTGACTGTCCCGGCCATCCCGACGCGCTCGGCACCTCGCGCACGCTGGTGGTCGATCCCCGCGAGCATCCCCGGATCGGCACCATGCAATATGCCGAGACTCTGCCGCTGGACGATCACGAAGTGGTGCTGACATTTGATGACGGCCCACTGCCGAAATACAGCAACCAGGTGCTGGACATTCTTGCCAGCCAGTGCGTGAAGGCGACCTTCTTCATCATCGGCAGTCAGGCCAAAGCCAATCCGCAAGGTGTCCGCAAGCTCGTCGCCGCCGGCCACACCGTCGGCACGCACAGCCAGAACCATCCGCTGACCTTCAACAAGATGTCGATGGAGCAGGCCAAGCAGGAGGTCGATGCCGGCATCGCCTCGACGGTGGCCGCGCTTGGCGACGCGAGCAAGCTCGCGCCCTTCTTCCGCATTCCAGGGCTGCTGCGCGCCGAAGCGGTCGAGAACTATCTGGCATCGCGTGAGATCCAGAACTGGAGCGCCGATTTCGTCGCCGACGATTGGCGCCATATCCCTCCGGCGCGCGTCTACGAGCTCGCAATCCAGCGGCTGGAAGCGAAGGGCAAGGGCATCCTGCTGTTGCACGACATCCAGCCACGCACGGTGGCGGCGCTGCCGAAAATCCTGCAGGAGTTAAAGGCGCGCGGCTATCGGATCGTCCATGTGGTGCCGGCGACGCCGGAGCGGCCGGCCACGCCGACCGAACCCGTGCAATGGCTGTTGCATCCGCCGTCCGAGACCGTCGCAACGGTGCGCTGGCCGAAGATTCCGAATTTCGTGTTCGTCCAGACGCAGGAACTGCCCGCAGCCGGGCTCTCGAATCTGGATTGGCGTGATCCAGGCCTGTTCGATCGACTGCGCCGCCCGCGCGCCGCGATCGCCTCGCAGACGGCATGGCCGGAGCCATTGCGGGTCTCCGAGAACAGCCGCCCGGCCCTGCCGGTCCCGGCCTCCTCCGTCTTCAGGATGCCCGAAGGCGTGCGTGTGACGCTGCTCGCGTCGCATTTACCCGCCAAACGTCCGCAACAGGTGGCAGCATCTCCTGAAGCCGCCAATGCGATGGGGCCGATCTCCGCGAGAGCCCGCACCATCGGTGCGCGTCAGGCGCCGCATTCCCGGCATGCCGTGCATCAGAACCCGCAAGGAGGCCATGCGGGTCGTGGCGTGCCCAAGCATGCCGTGCAGGCGAAGCCGAACAGACGCGCACTTCAGGTCGCGAAGCGCTGAAGACCGCGGCGGAGATTGCCGCGCCATCCGCTCAATTCGTCACGATCTTGGCGATGCAGAGCAGGATGACGAGCGCCAGGAACAGCAGGTCGATGTAGGACTTGATCTCGCCCGCATGACGCAGCTCGGTAACGGCACCGACGATCTGCTTGCGTGAGGCTGTCGAACTTGGTCCCTCGACCACCGCCGTCCCGAGCCGACGCGCCTCCCCTTCCAGGCGTTCGATTCGCTGGAAGAAATAGAACGAGCGCAAGGCGGACGCCGCATGCATCGCGGCATAAACCAGCACCAGAAGCGCGACGAGCGCGCGATGCTCGTATTTCTCCATGAAGTTGAGGCTGAAATAGACCAGCGCCAGGAACACGAAGTTGGAGACGAAGCGATAGATGTAGCTGAGCAGGATCATCCTGTTTTCCGGATTTCCGCATCGGGCGTGCGATCGGTGAGTGACGGCGCTCGTCGGGTTCGGAATCGCCGGCCGACGAGCTTTCAGACCCTTAGCGTACGCGAAGGGTGTTACGGAAAGCCATCGACCGACTTCGGTCCGGAAAATTTGCCGCCGCGCCAGCACAGACAACGTAAACGTTCGCCAGCCGCCTCGGCTCAACCTGTACGATGCGAACAGTGCGTCCGGCCAGAGCTGAACCATGTCGGGCGCGACGTCGCTTCAGGACGCCGCGCCACAACCCGACTATGGCCGCATCTGACGGCGGCGTTCGGCGATCAGTTGCTTCGCCTCGTCCATCGTCATCTCGCCCGCGCCGAGCACCTGGTAGGCGCTATCAGGGTTTTGGGCTCGTTGGTCGTCACCGCTCCGTTTCTTTTCGGGGCTCGGATTCGGGGCGGGAGAGCCGTCGCCACCGCCAAAGCCGACAAACTCGACGATGATCACCGATGGCCGATCGTTGTTCGACTGCGTCCGAGCCGCGCTTTGCTGAGTGGCGGCAGTGGCGTTCCCGGCCGAACTCAGCGCGGCAACCGGCGGGGCTTGCGCGACCGGAATTCCGGTAGCGCTGCCCTGCACCTGGATATTCGCCGCGTTCACGATCTGCAACGCGGCAAGGTTGACGTTGCCGGAGACGCGGATGCCGGCTTCGCCTGCGTCGATGGTGCCGAGCGGCGCGATCAGATCGACATTGCCGCGCGGCACCTCCAGGATCGGATTGAGCGTCGCGATGCCGGCGCCTGTCGTGGGAACGGTCGGAGACAGCGTCACCGATCCGTAATTGTCATAGACACGCTTCGGCGGGGTATAGACCTGTGTCGTCTTGGATCCGCGGCCGGCGTTGATATCGCCCTCCGCCGACCACGCGATGATATTGCCGCCAAAGGTCGTCATGATCCGCGACAGTCCAAGCAGCAGGCTGCCCTTCGAATAGCTGTGGATGTCACCTGATCCTTGCGTGATCAGTCCGGCCGAAGGCGGCGGCGCCACACCTTCGACTCCGAGCACGATCTGGCCTCCCGGCGCCAGGAGCTCAATGTTGCCGCCGGACAGCGTTCGGATGCCGGAGCCGCCGAACATCGTGATATCGCCCCGATAGGAGATCGGGCGGCCGGCTTCGTCCTGGTCGGGGAACAGCGCCGCGATCGCTTGTCGACCGCGCAGATAGGAGCGCGCGCGTGGACCACTGGCGTCGTTGTATTCCCGGCCGCTGTCGCGCAGCTCGCTGTAGAACACTTGTCGCAGGAACACCGCCTGCTCGTCGGCCGGCAGCAGCGCGAACCGTGCGCGTGCGTCAGCCTCGGTGCCCTTGAAGCCATAGTGCGACGATAGCCAGTGGGCGAGGTCCTTCTCATAGGTCTTCGCCACCTTGCCAGGCTGATCGGCAAGTGGCTTGTCCGCCGCCGCCAGGTTGGCCGGATCGAGATAGCGCGTCAGCGCGCCATAGTCCGGCGCGCCGGCACCGGCCATCATCACGACCGATGCCCCCGGACGCTCATCGCCCGGCGCGACGGGGCCGAGGCTCGTCACCGCGCCCCGATCGGCCTGGTAGACGTTGCGGCCCGCGCCGGAAGGCTCATGCTCGGCGGCTATGATGCGCGCGGGCTTGTCAATGCGATCAGGGCATCGCGCTGCGAGTTCAGCGCCGTTTTCGTGGAGTCGAGCTCGAGCGACACCGTGGTGAGACTGCAGCACGACAGGGTGATCCTTGCGGTACTGGCGAAAGACTCCATGTGGATCTGCGTCAAGTTGCTTGAGGGTGAGAACCGGAAGTGTCGCGCCATGAGGGCTCGCCGCGCCTGTCTCCGCAAAGTTCTGCACCGTCATCGCATAGTCTCCGTTGTTCGAGTGCTCGATCGCGAACACCCAGTGTGAGCCCAACAACTCGCTTCAGCGGGGGAGAGCCGTGGCTGAGAAGAAGCCATCCGGGTCGAAACGACGCTTCACGGCCCGAAGTCTCGTGATGTTGTTCCCGTAAGCCTGAGCGATTTGGTCCTGAGCATGCGGTCCCAGGAGGTTGGGATAGCCGCCCGGCAACGACATGGGAGCCAATGTCTGAGAAAAATCGCGTGCCCAGCGTTTGTGGACGGAGCCGTTGTCGCCAGCAGTGGGATCCCAACAGGATATGATCTCAACCATGACATGTTCACGTCGCAGTCCAAAGGCGGTGCTGTCCGGGGGAAATTGCGTGGGCAGGCCACGGAAATGCTGAAGGATGATGGTCGAGAATGGCGACGTTCGACTGGCGCCACCTTCAATCAAGGCAGACATCGCCTCTGGATTGAGTGCCGGTATCCAACGGGTCTCGAGCGCATAGTGCTTGTCATTCGCCACACGCGCATCAAAGCCCTGAATCAAGTCCTGATAGCCCATTGACGCGATCTGCACGTGCATGGGCTTACCGCAGCGCTTCAGGACCTCCATCACGATTTCGCCGTCGGATATCTCGCCGGTCCACGCTGGCGCCAGGAATAGAGCCGGGCTGCCGTCCGGTAGGGAAATGATTCCGATAACGACGGAGAGATTGTTGCTGGCAGATCCTATTGCCTTGCCATACCGGGCCAGCACTGTCTCTGCTTCTCCCCATGGAAACAAAATCATGCCGCCCAGAACCTGGCGAGCGGGGTGCAAGCGAACTTTCATCGACGTGACTACGCCGAAATTGCCTCCGCCGCCTTTAAGGGCCCAAAGCAGATCCGGGTTTTTGTCCCGGTCGACGGTGAGCCGTTGCCCGTCGGCAAGAACAAGTTCGGCGCCAGTCAAGCTATCCAACGCCAGACCGTGGCTTGCAATCAGAGGGCCATAACCGCCGACGGTCGTCAGTCCAGTCATTCCCGGCACACCATTCCAGCCCGTCACGGCCATGAGGTTGCGCGCGGCAGCGGCGGCGATAACCTTGGCGGCGGTGGCGCCGCCGGCAACGGTCGCGACTTGATCGTCGATCCGGACGTGGTCCATCGGAGACAAGTCGATGACGAGCGCGTCTGACCGGACCGAACGCCCGGCAGCGTCGTGTCCACGGCTACGAACCGATACTGGCAAGTTATGGGCACGCGCTGTTCGCACGGCAGCCTGGACGTCTTCGGCGCTTTCGCAGAAGGCAATCGCGACCGGATGGTGATCCACCGCGCCGTTCCATACCTTTCGGGCGTTCTCGTAATCTTCGTCCCCTCGCGCGGTGACCCGGCCCTGCATCTGAGCCTCGAGATCATGCACCGCCTGCTCGGATTGCCCGATAACGTTCTGCACCATATTTTCGAACTCTCGGTTGTGATACATGCAACATCCGAAAGAATACCGGAGGCGATATCGAAGATCGCAGGATGGATCGTTAGCGCCGCAGCGTTTCGCTCGCGACGCAGTATTCAATCTCGCAGGACGATTCCTGGGCGAACTCCGTATTGCCGCTTATAAGCGATGATGAAACTGGAGGTCGTCGCGTAGCCCGCGTGGCGGGCCGCGTGCTTAACGCTGGCTCCTGCTTGTTTGAGAGCCCGATCGGCTCGTTGCAGCATGAGTGCTGTGCGATAGCCCGATAGTGTCGTGCCATAGACCTGCTTGAAGGCGGATCGGAGCTTGGTTCTGTTCATGGCGGCGACGCGCGCGAGAGCATCTACGTCCAAAATGCGATGCGGCGCCCGGTCGATGATTTGCTTCACCAAGCCCAGCCGGTCAAGAATGCCCGGATCGAAGACACCGCCGCCGGCGCGGAAAGCCTCGCGTCGGGAGAGCCCGCTCAACAGAGCGGAAACCAATTCAAACGTCTTGCCCTCATAGTAGAGCGTAGCGAGAGACGGAAACATGGCCCGTCGGGCAGCAACGTCCCTTGCGATCTCGCCAAAATAGCCGGGGACAAGCGTCTCCATCGCGATCTCCCGCCCCCGGATCGTGCGCAGGAGCGATTTCGGCAATGCCGCAGCAGGAAGGCCACGAGCTTTCATCATGGACATCATGTCGACGACGACAGTAACCGCCTTGAGACCTCGCGAAACACTCGTTACAAACTTGAAGCGCTCGTGTTGCGGCACGAAGACCATCGTCATATCTGCGCCCTTCGCGTCGAAACGACTGTCGCCGACGGCGAAGTCCGTCCAGGCTCCGTCCTGATTGAGCACAGCACTACAGACGATAACGTCCTTCCTTGCCAACGTCTCCAGCTCGACGATTTTCGAGTCTGCGCAGTCGACCACGAAGATGCCCATATCCCGTCCGGCCCACGCTACGTTGCCAACGGACTCTCCGTCTGCAACGTTTGACCATGGGACCTCGATCAGATTTCCTCCGCGGACCTCCATGCCCACGCGACGTAAAGCTTCCTCGAAAGCGACTTGCGACATCACATTCATCCCGATATCAGCGTCGCCTAACCATGACGCGTGCGGATGATGGCGGAGGCCAAGACCCGACAAAAGTCAAATCCCTGTACGTTTCTTCCTAACTGGTTACGCGTGTAATGATTCTTATTGAGCCGCGCTTGTCCGTGCCGATGCCGCCTGCGCAGACATCCGCAGAATGGCGGCGCCTCACCGTTGGCTCCCGCTGATCTCAAGGAGCCGTTGTCGACTTTGCTGCCATCTCCTTCAGCGCGCCCGACATCGCTTCGATGACAGGCCTGGCGGCTTCGCCGATACCATGCCGACGCGTGATATAGGCGGGATCATTGTAGGAAAGGAAAGTCTTGCCATCCTCGTCCTGCCAGACCAGCGCCTTCAACGGCAGGTCGATGCCGATCGTCTGCACCGATTGCATCAGCGGAGTGCCGGCCTTCGCCGCGCCGAAGATCAGAAGATTTGTCGGCCGCAGCGGCAAGCCGACCGTGGCAGCGCCAGCGGCATGGTCGATATGGCTGAATACCGTCATGCCCCTGGCTCGGACCTCAGTCTCAAACCGGTGCATCGTTTCTTCCGGGCCAAAGCTGCTGTGCAGCGTGATCAATCCATCAGCGGACATTGCATGCTCTCCTGATAACCAAGTCGTTGCGATCAGCACGAAGACGACAGTCCTTAAGAAGCCCATTCTCACTTCTTCCTGAACAGCTTGGCCGGATCGAACTCCGGCTCCGGAACGAAACCGTCGCGGTTCGGCATCTTGATCTTTGGTAGGGTGTCGCGATCGAGCTTGCCGTCGGCAGGCAGAATGCCGTTCAAGTGAAGGATATAGGCCGCGACGGCATAGGTATCATCGCTATCAAGCGAACCCGGCGCCTGATAAGGCATCGCTCTGTGAATGTAATCGAAGAGCGTGGTGGCGTAGGGCCAAAAGCTGCCCACGGTCTTCACCGGTGCGTCCGAAGCCAACGTGCCCTGCCCTCCGACGAGGCGGTCCTTGATGCCGCCAACGCCGTTGTCGCCATGGCAAGCCGCGCAGTTATCGGCGAAGACCTGCTTTCCTCGCGCTACCGTACCGCTGCCCGGTGGCAGTCCCTTGCCATCCGGCCTGACGTCGATATCCCATTGCGCTATCTCGTCGGGTGTCGCGGGACGGCCGAAATCATATGCAAGTACGGGAGAACCAAGCGCGAGCGCGATCGCGCCAGTGAGGAATGCCTTGCTAGTCGAGGACATTTCGAACCCTCCCGGTCTCGTCAATGCTCCAGGGCTGCTGCGCGCTGTAGTGAAAAAGTGCGTTGGTCCCGATCGCGGCGATGAAGGATTTGCGGTCGGGCTGGACATTGCCCTTATCGTCGGTCGAACGGCTGACAATCTTGGTCGGCTTACCGTCCCAGGTCCAATCCATCTGAAAGCGCGTTTGCGCCTTCGGCAATGCCGGCAGATTTAGCTGCGCTTCCTTCCAGCTCTTGGCGCCATCGGTCGAAATCTCGACCTTGGCGATCTTGCCGTGACCACTCCAGGCGAGCCCGGTGATCCGCTGGTAGCCGGGCTTGATCACCATCGTTCCGGAGGGCGATGTGATCACCGAGTTGGTTTCCATGCGGAGCTGAAATTGGGTGGCTTTGCCGTCGGCCCGAAGCTGCGTGTAGCGCGCCGTTTCCCAACGCGTCATCCAGGGCCGGTCGCCGAATTTCAACCGGCGCAGCCATTTGATGTTCAGGTTGCCCTCGAAGCCCGGCATTATCAGCCGCATCGGAAAGCCGTGCGCGGGCCGCAGCGGCTCGCCGTTCTGCCCATAAGCCACGAACGCCTCGTTCAGGATTTCGTCGGTGAGCGGGATGCTGCGTGCGACTCCCGCGGCGTCGCCGCCCTCGGCGAGCATCCAGTTGGAGCCGCGGTCCTTTTCAACAAGTTCGACCAGGAATTTCAGCGGGACGCCGGTCCATTCGTTGGTGCTGACGAGACCGTGCGTGTTCTGCACGGTGAGGTTCTCGTCAGCCTTCTTCCAGTTCTCCCAGCCATTGCCGGTGCATTCAATGAAAACCACGCGCGACACCTGCGGCATCGCCTTGAGGTCATCGACGTTGAACACCAACGGCTTCCGCACCATGCCATGCACCAGCAGCCGGTGTTTGACCGGATCGAGATCAGGCACACCGGAATGGCTTCGCTCGTAGTGCAGATCCGATGGCGTGATGCTGCCGAAGAGCTTGTCGATCGGCGTCTTCGAATTGATCGCATCGCTCGGATCGACGTTGCGCTTGCCTGGACCGGCTTCGGGAATGCGGGAGATATTGACGTATTTCGATCGCTCGCTGTGCCCGCCGAGGTCGGCGCCAACCTCGCGGGGCGGCACGTCGGCAAGGGAGTCGGCCGCCGCACGGTCCGCAACGATGCTTCCCGCAAGGCCCGTGGAAGCTGCGATGAAATTCCTGCGTGACAGGCCGCTTCGTCCACGGTCGGCGTCCCTCTCTTCGACGGGGATATCGCTCCGATTGGTCATTGTCGATGTCCTCGGTTGTTCGGGATTGATCGATCGCTCACTTGCGCATGGCGCCGGCGATCTGGCCGACGAGCGTGGCCCAGCTCCCCGGTCGAGATATCCCGGACCCCGGTCATCAGCCCGATCTGATGGTCGACCAGAACGAGGGCGGCGTTCTCAGCGGTCAGTGGTTCGTAGGCGCGATTGGTCATTGCGTTCTCCTGGTTTGTCCAATGCGGCTTCCAGAGCGGGGCGAAGCCCGATATGCGGCCTTCGTGCGGTTTGGGAGAATCTGAACAGAGGCCGGTGGACTATTGGATGCCCGCGCGGCGCATTCGCATGGCCGCCCGGATCAACGTGTCGAGTGGGAGGTACGCACCCGACGATCGGCCCAAAAGTCATCGAAATCCGAACCCAGCGTCCCGAAGGTTGGACGACGGTGACCTATGCTGGATCTGAACGATTTCTTTCTGTTCGTGCAGGTCTCGCACGTTCGAACCGTGTCGGGTGCTCCTACGCTTTTCTCCGAAATTGTATCCTGGAGCGCGCCAGCGCCGCCGACTGTGCGCCGGCTCGATCGGCATTGGCGCCGGCGCCAACGTCCGGCTGCGACGCTCGGGCATCGCATCCGGCGCGCAACTCTTGCCGCGCCCCAAGCCCGCGTATATAAAGCATATACGAATCGTATATTTTGGAGCGCTCAGTGGGTATCGTCAATATCGAGGATGAGCTGCACGAGCAGCTGCGGCGGGCCAGCAAGGCGTCCTATCGGTCGATCAACGCCCAGGCGGCGTTCTGGATCAAGATCGGCATGCTCTGCGAACTGAACCCTGGCCTCACCTTCCAAGAGCTTGTGGCGCGTGAGCTGAAGGAGGCGGGCGTCGACGCCCTTGATCTCGCGGCTGCGACCGCATGACGAAGACGCCGGCCGAGGTTGAGCTACTGGCGGAGTCGGGGCGTCTGCTTGCGTCGGTGTTCGCGCATCTGGATAGGCAGCCCCTCGCCGGATTGAGCACCCTGCAGGTCAACGACCTCGTCGAGGCACTCATCGTCGATCAGTTCGGCGCGCGGCCCGCCAGCAAGGGCCAGTATGGCTACGGCTTCGTGCTGAACAGTTCGAGGAACGAGGTCGTCTGCCACGGCGTGCCGTCGAGGAACGAGGTCTTGCAGGACGGCGATATCGTCAATTTTGACATCACGCTCGAGAAGCAGGGCTATATCGCCGATTCCAGCAAGACATTCCTCATCGGGAATGTGGCGCCCGCGGCAAGGCGGCTCGTTCGCACCACCTATGAGGCCATGTGGAAGGGCATCCGCGCCGTTCGCCCGGGCGCAAAGCTTGGCGACATCGGCTACGCCGTCGAGCGGCACGCAAAGCGGAACGGCTATTCGGTCGTGCAAGAATACTGCGGTCATGGCATCGGGCGCGAGATGCACGAAGCACCGCAAGTGCTGCATTTCGGAAAGCCGGGGACCGGCCTAACGCTGCGAGAGGGCATGGTCTTCACGATCGAGCCCATGCTGAATCAAGGGCGCAGGACGGTTCGAACCGAACAGGACGGATGGACCGTCGTCACAGTGGACGGGAAGCTCTCCGCACAGTTCGAGCACACGGTTGCTGTCACTCATGACGGCGTCCGCGTGTTGACGTTGCGTCCGGACGAAGCACGGCCCGCCGCATGATACAAAGCCTCGGTATGTGCTGACGAATACCGAGGTTTGGAGCGAGAGCCCTGGCTCTAAAGCATTTTCGGTTCTGATGGAATCAGAACCGAAGCTTTGGACTCTTGTTATGACGCGTTTTCTTCGCGCGAACCGATGTCCACTTCGCTCGAAAACGCTCTATTTCTATCTCGTGAACTGGGTGATAGCCAGTTGCCTACTGAACCAGTCGCTTCCTCTCGTCTGGGGTGAGTTGGCTGATGGCGTTTTGCTCAAGAGTTCCGGCACCGATCACTTGTACTGGACTCGTAGGATTTTGAGAGTGCCGGTCATCCCGTCGTCGGCTGCGTTCATCTTCCTCGATAGTATCTGGACTAGCCGCCCCACCGCCAAAGCCGAGAAACTCGACGATAATCACCGATGGCTGGCCGTTGCCGCTGACTGGCGCCGGCAATGCGGTCTGCTGCGTGGCTGCCGTCGCATTCGACGCCGAAAGCGCAGCAGAGATGTTCGGCGCCTGCACGGTCGGGATGCCCGATGACGTGCCCTGCACCTGGATATTCGCCGCGTTGAGGATCTGCAGCGCCGCGAGGTTGACGTTGCCGGACACGCGGATGCCTGCCTCGCCGGCGTCGATGGTGCCGATCGGTGCGATCAGGTCGATGTTCCCTGGCGGGATGCCGGCAAGCGGATTGAGTGTGGCGATGCCGGCGCCAGATGAGGGCGCCTGCGGCGACAGCGTGACGTTGCCGTAGTCGTCGTAGACGCGCTTGGGCGGCGTATAGAGCACCGTCGTCTTGGAGCCGCGGCCAGCGTTGATGTCGCCCTCCTCCGACCACGCCAGAATGCCGCCGCCGTACGTGGTCATGATGCGCGACAGGCCGAGCAGGATCGAGCCCTTCGAATAGAGCTGGATGTCGCCCTTTCCTTGCGTGATCAGCCCTGACGATGCCGGCGGCACCTGCCCTTCGACGCCAATGATCGTGCGTCCCCCGGGCGTCAACATCTGGATGTCGCCGCCAAAATTGGTGCGCACGCCCGATCCGCCGAACATGGTGATATCACCGGAACGAAGGATCGGGTTGTTATCCGCGTCCCTCTCCGGGAACAGCGTCGCGATCATCTGTCGGCCGCGGAGGTATGAGCCGTAACGCAGGCTGTCGGGATTGTTGTACTCGCGCCCGCTGGCCGTCAATTCCGCGAAATAGACAATGCGGCTGAATGCCGACTGCTCAACCATGGGCAGAGCATTGAAGAAGGTCAGCGCTCCCGCTTGATTACCGGAATAGCCGTAGTGTGTTTGCAGCCAGGCGTAGAGCATGGCGTTGCAGGTGAATTGGTTACGCTGATCCGCACTCTGGCCGAGTGTTCGCCGTCGAGACCTTTGAGACAAATTGAAGGATTTTGCGGAGGGAGGATTTCTGGTTCATCGTAGCCACCAGGAGCGAAGATGAAACAGAAATCCGGACCGGGCAAAGCGCCGGCAGAACAAG